>NZ_QGSW01000281.1:0-28119 GCF_003176715.1 Micromonospora sp. S4605 | reverse complement strand
CCCGGCTATTCGTCGGCAGCGTCAGATGTGTATAAGAGGCAGCGGGGCGGTGGCGAGCGGCTCGCCGACCCGCAGGGTGGTCACATCAATCTCCGTCCAGGGCAGGGTGGGACGCGCCGGCGTCGATGGCGGCGGAACAGGGAAGTGGGGGTGGCCGAGGGCCGAACGGCGACGCGCGCGGGCGCGCCCTGATCCAGGAAAGGGCATCGACTCGGATTCCGCATCTGGAAAAGGGCTCAAGGTGACGGAAGACACCTGACGGGTCGACCGGCCCACGACTCGGGCCGATTCGCGCCCCCGAGCTGCGAGGATGGATTGGCCGAACCAGGTGCGGGGCATTACCGCCGTGCGCACCGCCCGGCCCGCCGTGCGGTGCGGTCATGACGCGATGCGCTCATGATTCTGTGCCGAAGGAGCGACATGCAGGTCTGGCCGGGTGAGCGCTATCCCCTCGGGGCCACCTACGACGGGATGGGCACCAACTTCGCGATCTTCTCCGAGGTGGCCGAGCGGATCGAGCTCTGCCTCTTCGACGAGTGGGACGTCGGCGCCGAGCGGCGGGTCGAGCTGCGCGAGGTGGACGCCTACGTCTGGCACGCGTACATCCCGGGGGTCGAGCCCGGCCAGCGGTACGGCTACCGGGTGCACGGCCCGTACGACCCGGCGAACGGGCTGCGCTGCAACCCGCACAAGCTGCTGCTCGACCCGTACGCCAAGGCGATCGACGGCGACGTCATTTGGGACCCGGCGGTCTACGACTACGAACACGGCGACCCGGAGCGGATGAACACCACCGACTCGGCGCCGTTCATGCCGAAGTCGGTGGTGGTCAACCCGTACTTCGACTGGGGCAACGACAAGCCGCCGCGCACCCCGTACCACCACTCGGTGATCTACGAGGCGCACGTGCGCGGCCTGACCATGCGCCACCCCGACATCCCCGAGGAGCTGCGCGGCACGTACGCCGGCATCGCCTCACCGCCGATGATCGAGCACCTGACGAAGCTCGGGGTGACCGCCGTCGAGCTGATGCCGGTGCACCAGTTCGTGCACGACCACCGGCTGGCCGACCTGGGCCTGCGCAACTACTGGGGCTACAACACCATCGGCTTCTTCGCCCCGCACCACGGCTACTCCGCGCTCGGCCGGCTCGGCCAGCAGGTGCAGGAGTTCCGGGGGATGGTGAAGGCGCTGCACGCCGCCGGCATCGAGGTGATCCTCGACGTGGTCTACAACCACACCGCCGAGGGCAACCATCTCGGCCCGACGCTGAGCTTCAAGGGCGTCGACAACGCCAGCTACTACCGGCTCAGCGACGACGACCGGCGCTACTACGTCGACTACACCGGCACCGGCAACAGCCTCAACGTGCGCAGCCCGCACTCGCTCCAACTGATCATGGATTCGCTGCGCTACTGGGTGACCGAGATGCACGTCGACGGCTTCCGGTTCGACCTGGCCGCCACCCTGGCCCGCGAGTTCTACGAGGTGGACCGCCTCTCCACCTTCTTCGAGGTGGTGCAGCAGGACCCGGTGGTCAGCCAGGTGAAGCTGATCGCCGAGCCGTGGGACGTCGGCCCGGGCGGCTACCAGGTGGGCAACTTCCCGCCGATGTGGACCGAGTGGAACGGCAAGTACCGGGACACCGTGCGCGACTTCTGGCGCGGCGAGCCGGCCACCCTGGCCGAGTTCGCCTCCCGCATCTCCGGCTCGGCCGACCTCTACCAGGACGACGGGCGCCGCCCGTTCCACAGCATCAACTTCGTCACCTGCCACGACGGGTTCACCCTGGCCGACCTGGTGTCGTACAACGACAAGCACAACGAGGCCAACGGCGAGGAGAACCGGGACGGCGAGAGCCACAACCGGTCCTGGAACTGTGGTGTGGAGGGGGACACCGACGACCCGGCGGTGCTCGCCCTGCGGGCCCGGCAGCGGCGCAACTTCCTGGCCACCCTGATGCTGTCGCAGGGCGTGCCGATGATCGGCCACGGCGACGAGCTGGGCCGCACCCAGCGGGGCAACAACAACGCCTACTGCCAGGACAGCGAGCTGGCCTGGATCGACTGGGACGGCGCCGACACCGACCTGCTGGAGTTCACCCGCAGGCTGGTCGGCTTCCGCCGCCGGCACCAGGTGTTCCGCCGCCGTCGGTTCTTCACCGGCCTGCCGGTGCGCTCCCGGCTGCTCGACGAACCCCTGCCCGACCTGGCCTGGTACACGCCGGACGGCCGGGAGATGACCGGCGAGGACTGGGGCAACGACTTCGGCCGCTCGGTGGCGCTCTTCGTCAACGGGGAGGGCATCCGCGAACGCGGCCAGTACGGCCAGCGCCACGTCGACAGCTCCTTCCTGCTCTGCTTCAACGCCCACGACGCGCCGCTGGACTTCACCCTGCCCGGCCCCGAGTTCGGGCAGCGCTGGGAACTGGTGATCAGCACCGCCGAACCGGAACCGGAGAAGACGACGGTGGTCGAGGCCGGCGGCGCGCTCACCGTCCCGGACCGCTGCGTGGTGGTGCTGGAGAGGACGGCGTGACATGGCCACCACCCCGCCACCCGATCCGGTCCGGGCACTGACCAAGGTGACGACGCCGTCGCCGACCCACCGGGTCGAGGCGACCTACCGCATCCAGGTCCGGCCCGGCTTCGACCTGGCCGCCACCGCCGGCCTCGCCGACTACCTGGCCGACCTCGGCGTCAGCCACCTCTACAGCGCGCCACTGCTGACCGCCGCCCCCGGCTCCGCGCACGGCTACGACGTGGTCGACCACCGGGCCGTCAACCCCGAACTGGGCGGCGAGGCCGGCCGGCGGCGGCTGCTGCGCGCGCTGCGGGCGGCCGGCCTCGGCCTGGTCGTGGACATCGTGCCCAACCACGCCGGGGTGGCCGTGCCGGCGGCCAACCCGGCCTGGTGGGACGTGCTGCGCCGGGGGCGGGAGTCGGCGTACGCGGGCTGGTTCGACATCGACTGGGAGCGCGGCCGGCTGCTGCTGCCGGTGCTGGCCGACACCCCGAACGCCCTCGACGACCTCAAGCTGGCCGACGGCGAGCTGCGCTACCACGAGCATCGCTTCCCGATCGCCGACGGCACCGGCGAGGGCACGCCCCGGCAGGTGCACGACCGGCAGCAATATGAGCTGGTCTCCTGGCGGCGCGGCGACGCCGAGCTGACGTACCGCCGGTTCTTCGCCGTCTCGGACCTGGCCGGGCTGCGGGTGGAGGACCCGGAGGTCTTCGCCGCCACGCACGCCGAGATCCTGCGCTGGGCGGCGGCCGGCGAGGTCGACGGCATCCGGGTCGACCACCCCGACGGGCTGCGCGACCCCGCCGGCTACCTGGCCCGGCTGCGGGCGGCCGCGCCCGACGCCTGGCTGGTGGTGGAGAAGATCCTGGAGTACGGCGAGGAGCTGCCGGACTGGCCGGTGGACGGCACCACCGGCTACGACACGCTCGCCGCCGTCTGCGGCCTCTTCGTCGACCCCGACGCGGAGGCCGACTTCACCGCCCTGGACACCCGGCTGGTCGGCCGCCCCACCTCGTGGCAGGACCTGACCCACGACACCAAGCTGGCCGCCGCCACCCGGCTGCTGGCCGCCGAGCTGGCCCGGCTGGCCGCGCTCGCCCCCGAGGTGGAGCCGGCCGCGGCCCGGTCGGCGCTGGCCGAACTCGCCGCCGCCTTCGCGGTGTACCGGGGCTACCCGCCGGAGGGCGCCCGGCACCTGGCCGCCGCCCGCGCCGAGGCCGGCCGCCGCCGCCCCGACCTGACCGGTGCCCTGGACGCGGTCACCCGCCGGCTGCGCGACCCCGACGACGAGCTGGCCCAGCGGTTCCCGCAGTTCACCGGGGCGGTGATGGCCAAGGGCGTGGAGGACACCGCGTTCTACCGGTGGAGCCGGTTCGTGGCGCTCAACGAGGTCGGTGGCAGCCCGGCGCACTTCGGCGTGCCGCCGGCCGAGTTCCACCGGTTCGCCACCGCCCGGCATGTCCGCTGGCCGGCGAGCATGACCACGCTCTCCACCCACGACACCAAGCGGTCGGAGGACGTCCGGGCCCGGCTGGCCGTGCTGTCGGAGCTGCCGGAGCGCTGGGCGTCGCTGGTGAGCGACTGGATGTCGAGGGTGCCGCTGCCCGACCCGGCGTTCGCGCACCTGCTGTGGCAGACCGCCGTCGGCGCCTGGCCGATCGAGCGCGAGCGCCTCCATGCGTACGCCGAGAAGGCGGCCCGGGAGGCCGCCGCGTCGACCAGCTGGACCGACCCCGACCCGGCGTTCGAGCGGGCCATGCACGCGCTGGTCGACGCGATGTACGACGACGCCGTCCTGAACGCTTCGATCGCTGACTTCGCCGCCGAGATCACCCAGGCCGGCTGGTCCAACTCGCTCGGGCAGAAGCTGGTGCAGTTGGCCATGCCCGGCGTGCCGGACACCTACCAGGGCACCGAGCTGTGGGACAACTCGCTGGTCGACCCGGACAACCGGCGGCCGGTCGACTTCGCCGTACGCCGGCAACTGCTGGCCCGGCTCGACGCCGGCTGGCGGCCGGCGGTGGACGCGTCCGGGGCGGCCAAGCTGCTGGTGGTGTCGCGGACGCTGCGGCTGCGCCGGGACCGCCCGGAGCTGTTCACCGGCTACCGGCCGGTGCCGGTGCGGGGGCGGGCCGCCCGGCACGCGGTGGCCTTCGACCGGGGCGGCGCGATCGCGGTGGCGACCCGGCTGCCGCTCGCGCTGGCGCGGGCCGGTGGCTGGCGCGACACGAGGGTGTCGATTTCCGTTCACAGCGTTACGGACATGTTCACCGGACGGGTCTACAGTGGGTCTGACCTGCTCCTTCATGATCTGTTGAGCACCTATCCCGTCGCCCTCCTCGCTCCCACCGATCTCGTGGAGGCAGCCGCATGACCGAGTTCAGCGTGTGGGCGCCGGAAGCCGCCCGGGTCCGGCTGCGCCACTTCGGCGGGGCCGACCACGAGATGCGCGCCGCCGCCGGCGGGTGGTGGCGGGTCGAGGTGCCCGCCGCCGGCCCCGGCACCGACTACGCCTTCCTCCTCGACGACGACGATCACGCCCTGCCCGACCCCCGCTCGCTGTGGCAGCCCGCCGGGGTGCACGGGCCGAGCCGGCTCTACTCCCACTCCTCGTTCCCCTGGACCGACGCGTCGTGGACCGGCCGGCAACTGCCCGGCAGCGTCCTGTACGAGCTGCACATCGGCACGTTCACCCCCGAGGGCACCTTCGACGCGGCCATCGGCAAGCTCGACCACCTGGTCGACCTGGGCGTCGACCTGATCGAGCTGCTGCCGGTCAACGCCTTCAACGGCGAACACAACTGGGGGTACGACGGGGTCTGCTGGTTCGCCCCGCACGAGCCCTACGGCGGGCCGGACGGGCTGAAACGCCTCGTCGACGCCGCCCACGCCAAGGGGCTGGGGGTGATCCTCGACGTCGTCTACAACCATTTCGGCCCCTCCGGGGCCTACGCGCCGATGTTCGCGCCGTACCTCAGCGAGCAGAGCAACCCGTGGGGCCGCACTGTCAACCTGGACGGGCCGCACTCCGACGGCGTACGCCGCTACATCATCGACTCGGTGCTGATGTGGCTGCGGGACTACCACGTCGACGGGCTGCGGCTGGACGCCGTGCACGCCATGCCCGACTCCCGCGCCGTGCACCTCCTCGAAGAGCTGACCGTCGAGGTCGAGGCGCTGTCCACGCACCTCGGCCGGCCGCTGTCGCTGATCGCCGAATCCGACCTGAACGACCCGCGGCTCATCACGCCCCGCGAGGCCGGCGGGTACGGCCTGCACGCCCAGTGGAACGACGACGCCCACCACGCGCTGCACACGCTGCTGACGGGGGAGCGGCAGGGGTACTACGGGGACTTCGGGTCGCTGGAGTGCCTTGCGGACGTGCTCACCGGGGCGTTCTTCCACGCAGGGGGCTGGTCCAGCTTCCGCAACCGCAGCCACGGCCGGCCGGTCGACAGGCAGCGCACACCGGGGCACCGGTTCGTGGCGTACCTCCAGAACCACGACCAGATCGGCAACCGGGCGACGGGCGACCGGATCTCGGCGTCGCTCTCCCCGGCGCTGCTTCGGGTGGGGGCGACCCTGCTGATGACGGCGCCGTTCACTCCGATGCTGTTCATGGGGGAGGAGTGGGCGGCTTCGACGCCGTGGCAGTTCTTCACTAGTCACCCGGAGCCGGAGCTGGCGACTGCGGTGGCGACAGGGCGGCGGCGGGAGTTCGCCGCGCACGGGTGGCCGCCCGGAGAGGTGCCGGATCCGCAGGACCCGCAGACCTTCGCGCGGTCGCGACTGGACTGGGCCGAGCTGAACAAGCCCGAACACCGCGAGATGTACGACTTCTATCGGCGGCTGATCGCGCTGCGCAAGGCCCGGCCGGACCTGGCCGATCCCCGGCTGGACCGGGTAGCGGTACGGCACGGGGACCAGTTCCTGGTGATGCGGCGGGGGGAGACGCTGGTGGCGGCGAACCTAGCCGGCAAGCCGCAGGGGATCACGCTGCCGGGGGTGGCGCGGCGGGTGCTGCTGGCCACGGCGGACGGGGTCACGGTGATGCGGGACCGCATCGAACTACCAGCGGAGACGGCGGCCGTTGTGGCACTGTGACCTGTGCCCTTGCCATGGCACGCCAGCGATAACAATCACGAGGGCGGCTCACCTAATAGGCGACCAAACACTTCTCCATCCCATAACCCTGTACAGGACTGGCGGCAGTGATGGCAGTCCATGGCGGTCAAATAGGGTGGAATTTCTCGCCCGCCGAGCATTGATGAGATCGACTCCTGAGTGAAGGTTACCTCGGAAATCCTCGCCAACGGGTCACGGGGTCTTGAAACTACCGAGATCTCGTGAAGCTCCGCTTCCTTCACTATTGCATGAGGGGTGACCTCGATGACATCTCCGACATTGTGAGTGCAGCGAGAGAAGGAGTCGCAAGGACATTCCTCAGGGTCAATCACCCGTGCTTGATAGGATCGCCCAGGAAGATGTGGGCATTCAGATATGTCCCCGGCGCAGATGGAGCATATGCGAGTAGCCGTGAAGCCTGCAGAATATCCAAGCCTAAGGTGAGACAGGACTACCGGGCAGTTCCAGCGCCAACCATCATCGGTGAGCAGTAAGCTGCATCCGTAGTGCCATGAAACGAAGGTGCCGCACTCATGGACTAACCGATGCGCATCTAACGCCTCGTCTAGGTCCTCAAGTAGGTTAAAGGCGCGTACCGCATGCCGCAGAGCCTCACGCGCCAAGTGCTCGCCTGCCCCGCTCCGAGCTTGCATAGCACATGGAGGCATCGGATTCCCGGCCGAGCCGTAGATCCACCAAGGCGCTCGCGGTCCCTGCAGAGGGTGATCTGTCGAACAGCCGGCCTCATTTTGCGCGAGCAATAGGCCTTTCTTAGCGGCGCGCAACTCCTCAAGGCCTGCGACCCTCAGAGCTTGCACCCTCGCCGATCCGCCCGCTGGAGGCAAGGGGCCATAGTGGAGGAAATGTCCTCCAACTTTCGTGCCACTACGCAATATGAGGGTGAGTGCAATTTCAGCGCTGCTTAGGCTAAGCGCCACTTTTTGTCAGTTCTCTGGCTTAGGCGCCGACGTGCCCGCGGCGGAGAGGTGTCGCCGAGCAGCGGCTTCTGCATAAGCCAGGACCTTATCCGAGGGGCCGATGATCTCCTGCCACAGCAAGCCCGTGCCGTCCGCGTTGCGAGGTAAGGCCATACGAAGAGTCGTGGTGTCGGCGCCAGCGGGGTTTCGCATTTCAGCCAAGCGTAGCCGCAGAAGTTGAAAGGTGACTTTGACTGCGTCGTAAAGGCCGTTGCTAAGCATATTAAGCATGATTCCGACGAAGATCGCTGCTGGCTCAGCGGAGAACGTGCTGCGAAACGTTCTGCCTCGCTCGCCGTTGAGAAAGGACGCGCCGATCCCGTCGGCCCGTAGGGTCTTGACGACGGGCGTCAGGTAGGCCGGGAAGACGGCGATACCACGCTCGAAAAACTCAGGGAGCACGACGACGGCTGCATCGGGTGACGTCGCAGCGACTGCCACGGACACATCATCGATCCAAGGTTGCGGGACTTCCCGTATGACAACATCAGCGACACCAGGCATCTCCTGCACGGAAGCCATGCTACCGCTACGGAGATGGTCTCCGGTCAGGAGAGCCGTGTGCCCATGGACGCAAGCCCGCCTGTTGTCGTCACCGTCCGCCACCGTCAGCGACGCTCGAACGGTCGCCGATGTCCGAGGTCTCGAAGGACCGTTGCGCTCCACTTTGGTCAGGCGGGTGTCCTGCCGGTGCACGCGTCATAACGAGCGTGGGCGGGACGGCGGGCGAAGCCGTGCGACGGAGGATGACTAGCCCACCTCTGCCGTTTCGACGGCGAAGAGCGACCAAGAGTTAGAGCAGGCTACCAGCTCGTATGAGTATTAGCCCAAGCAGAACATGTCCTGGGATGCCTTGAGCAGGTTGCAGGCCCCTCGCGAGTGGACTTCGTAATGATCCATTCCTCGGTGGCGGCCCTCATCCGCATGTATGTCATCGGGAGGACCTGCCCCTGAGCGTCGAACCCACCTACGAAGTTCTTCATCCGAGGGTCCGGACTTGGGCCTGCCAGCTCTCCGAGATCAGCATCTGGGGGATCCAGAGAGTCATTGTTGCTCCGGTTGGGTTCGGCTCGTTCAGATGGCTCGATGCCTGGCGGGCGTAGCCGAGACTCGCCAGCCTGGAAGCATCCCGGATGCTAGCCGTCAAAGGCGCGATGGGATCGGAGCGCGCGTGAGCGGGCGCACCCACTGCATGCCCTTTGGCTGCTGGCCCTTACCCGGGTGCGGGGGCGATCTACCCGCATATACCTCGGGGGACCTTGGCTTCTTCCGCCTGGCGCTCGCGCGCCCGGCGGCAGCCCCCAAACCCCTTGACGAGTCCGACGGCCCCCGACGCTGGTGCTCGTCGAGGCGCAGCTTGCGGCTGCCGCGCTAGTCCACCGCAGGCAGTAACGCCGGCGGCGCTTTCAAGGACTACCGGTGCCCGTGGCTCCCTGACTTCACCGCGGTTCGACGTTCAGCTTCCGCCCGTCGTCATCGGTCACCTGCATGTCGCAGGCAGCTTGCCCGAACTCGTATGCTGGGGATCGCGGTCGCGGTGACGTACGTCAGGGGCCTACTCGGCGACAAAGACGCCCACGCCTGGCAGGGTTTCGGTCATGCCCTTGATTCGAAGCACCTGCATGGCGCGGTCGATCACCGGCTCGGTGACGCCGTAGTGCTCGATCAACTCTCGACGGCTCGGCAGCTTCGACCCGGGCGGGAACTCGCCGGACGCGATGCGTTCGGCGAGGTCGTCGGCGATCTGCTCGTAGCGGTAACGCGGTGGCACTGTCTTCCCCTCGGTTGGCACCACGAGTAGACCACCTACGCCAGCCCTTGACTACCCAACGGTACCTATGGGAGGTTGCCGAGGAGGTCGATCCCGTCGGTTGGCGCTGTTGGGCCGTCCTCGCCGGCGTGGATGTCCGGCGCACCCCCGCGATCGGGCATCCACGCCTCTGCTCCGAGAAGCACGAGTAAGACGGGCTCGATGGAGGTGGGATGCGGAGTCGGGACGACGAGTCGGTGAGCCGAGGCGAGGAGATGGAAGCGGCCGAGCGGGAGGCCGCCAAGCAACGCCTCCTGGAGCAGGCCGAGGCGGAGCGCGTACCTGTGGAGGACACCACCCGGGCGGTGCCGGACCGGCGGTGGCGCAGTGACCAGCGATGACCTGCCGATCGGTCGCCGGGTGGCGCGCTGGCGAGTGCGGCGGCGGATGACCCAGCAGATGCTCGCCGACCGGCTGGGCCGTTCGAAGAGCTGGGTGGACAAGATGGAGCGGGGTGTCCGCGCACTGGACCGCTACCCGGTCATCCAGGAGATCGCCCAGGTGCTGCGCGTCGACCCGATGGCGCTGCTCGGCCAGCACCAGCCGCCGGCGCCGGCCACACCGCAGACGCTGGACGGCGTGGACACGATCCGGGCCGCCCTCGCCCGCTACGACCACCCGCCGCCGCAGCCGACCGGCGAGGTCCGGCGGCACGTCGAGCACGCCTGGCTGACCTACCAGCACGGGCACTACCCGCAGCTCGTGCGGGTGCTGCCGGGGCTGCTCGACGCCACGCGGAGCGCAGAGCCGGGACTACGCGTGCAGGCGTACCGGGTCACCTCGTCGCTGCTGGTGAAGCTCGGCGAGGCCGACCTGGCCTGGCTCGCCGCCGACCGGGCGATGGGTGCGGCGGGCGGCGATCCGGTGCTCTCCGCGGCGGCGGCCGTGTCGGTCGGCGCGGCGCTGCGCGCGCTGGGCCGGCACCGGCTGGCCCTCGCCGCGACGCTCGCCGCCGCGAGCCGCCTCGCGCCGGCCCAGGCGCCGGCCGTGCACGGGACGCTGCTGCTCCAGGCCGCCCTGGCCGCCGCCGGCAGCGGCGACGCCCGCCGGGTCGGGGAGCTGACCGACCGGGCCGCCGGGATCGCCGCCGGAATCCGGGCCGGTGACGACCCGCACCGGACCGGCTTCGGTACGGCCGCCGTCGAGCTGGCCCGGGTGGTGGTGGCGGTCGAGTCGGGGGACACGAGTGCGGCGGTGCGCCGGCACGGGAGGCTGGCGTTGGGGGAGGGATGGCGGCGGCTGCCGGCCGAGCACCGGGCCGCGTACCTGGTGGACGTGGCGCGGGCGTACCTGCTGGTCGGTGACCTGCGTGGGGCGGCCCGCGCCCTGGTCGAGGCCGACGCCGTCGCGCCGGCCGAGGTCCGGTGCCGGCCTCAGGTGCGTACGGTGATCGCCGAGGTCGCCCGCAGCCACCCGGCCCCGGCCGGCGCGGCTCGCCTGGCCACCCTGGTCGGCCTCACCCGCTGACCGGGGACCGAGGCACGCGCCGCCGGCCCGGAAGGGCTCAGGTCAGAAGGTGGCGATCGGGTTGACCGGGCTGCCGGACGTGCCGGCGAAACGGACGGGCGCGACCGCGAGGTGGAAGTCCCACTGGCCGAGTTCGGCGGCCGTCGTCGCGCACGCCTCCAGGTCGCAGTTGTCGAGCAGCCACAGACCCATCGCGACGAGGCTCACGGCGTGAATCGGCATCAGCACGTCGTCGTACCCCGACGGTTGAACGTCCTGCGGGGTGTCCGCGCCGATCAGCGCGACCTCCCGTTCGTGCAGCCACGGCAGGCAGGACGCGTGCCAGCCGGCCTGTGTGAAACCGCTGGCCGCACCGGACGCGTGCCGGAAGCGGCCGTAGCCCGTCCGCAGCAGTACCGCGTCGCCGGGCCGCACCCGCACACCCTGGCGACGCTCGGCCTCCTCCAGGTCGTCGGGAAACACACCCTGCCCCGGTTCCAGCCACGGCACACCACGGACCCGCGCGATGTCCAGCAGGACCCCCCGGGTGACGATCCCGTTCGCCGCCGCCGTGACGGCCGCCCACCCCGATCCCGTGGCGGCGTCGACCAGCGAGTGCGGCCGCCCGTTGTACATCGTGCCGTCCCAGAAGATGTGGCACGGCGAGTCGAGGTGGGTGACGGTGTTGCCGTGGAACGAGATGCCCAGCCGCTCGGACGAGAAGCCCCAGCGCCGGTCGGCGTGGAAGGCGGGCGGCATGTTCTCGGCACCCGGCATGTCGGCAGCGCACGGGCACGTCGTCGTCGACCGCTCCATCTCCTCCGGTGCGGCGACCTCCCAGGCGCACGACACGCTCCTGCCGTGGCGTACGGTCCGCGCCGCCGCCAGCCGGACGTCGTCGGTGATGTGGTTCAGCGTCCCGCGTTGGTCGTCGTCGCCCCACCGTCCCCAGTTCGACAGCGTGTCGAAGTACCCGAGCACGTCGTCCTGTGTGGCATCGGTCGCTCTGCCGTCATCCCAGCATCGACTCCTCCGGTCACCGGTTCGAGGCGGCGCAGGCAGGGTATCCCGCCCTCCCCGGCGGACCGCCCGACTACGGCTTCCAGTCGCGCCGGAGCAGGCCGTAGAGCACGAAGTCAGCGAAGCCGTCGCCGTCGTACTCGCGCTCCCGCTGGGTGCCCTCGTGGGTGAAGCCGCACGCCTCCGCGGTCCGCCGCATGGCCGTGTTGCTGGCCAGCGTCTCCAGTTCCAGGCGGCGCAGGTTGCGGTTGCGGAAGCCGTACCGGCAGAGCAGCTGGATCACCTCGGTCCCGTACCCCTGGCCGCGCGCCTCGGGGACCAGCGCGATGCCGAGGTGGCCATACCCGTTGAAGGTGTTGATCCCCCACAGCACGCCGCGGCCCAGGAACGTGCCGTCGGCCACGGTCTCGGCCAGCAGCAGCACCGGCGACTGGCTGTCGGGCGGCTCGATGACCTGCCTCTCCAGGAAGGCCCGGAGCTGGCCGACGTGGCGCGGTAGGAACGGCTCGCCGTCGGTGATCAGGTGCAGTTCGGGATCGTTCTTCAGGCGGAACAGGTTCGGCGCGTCGTCTGGTGTGGGTGGGCGCAGTCGCACCCGTTCGGTGGCGAACACCGCCCGACGCTAACAGCCGGCCCGGTTGATCATCGACCGGTTAATTCGGGCATGGTGATGACGATCTTGCCGGCGGGATGGCCGTCCCGGAGGTGTCGGATCGCGTCCGCCGCCTCGGCCAGGGGGTAGCTGCGGTCCACCGCCGGGGTGAGCGCGCCGGACTCGATGAGCCTCCCGAGCTCGGCCAGGTCCTCGGCGCGCTCCACGGCGCTGACGCTGCGCAGCCGTTGGCCGACGAACAGGGACAACAGCGGCGCGCGGACCACCTGCCGGTCGTAGCCGCTGAGCACCGGGCCCTTGGTGTACGAGCCGCCGACCAGCGCCAGCGTCCCGCGCGGGGTGAGGGCGCGGCGCAGCAGCGAGAACGGCCGGTCGCCGCCGGTGTCGATGACCACGTCGTAGACCGGGCCGTCGCGGTCGACCTCCTCGCTGGTGTAGTCGAGGACGTCGTCGGCGCCGAGGGAGCGGACGAAGTCGGCCCTGGCCGGGGCGCAGACGGCGGTGACCGTCGCCCCGTACGCCTTGGCGAGCTGCACGGCGTGGGAGCCGACCCCGCCGGACGCGCCGATGACCAGCACCCGGTGCCCGGCGCGGACCTGGCCGCTGTCGCGGACCGCGCGCAGCGCCGTCATCCCGGAGACCGGTGCTGCGGCGGCCTGCGCGAACGACACGTTGGCCGGCTTGTGGGCCAGCCGCCGCTGCGGTGCGCTCGCGAACTCGGCGTACGCGCCGCGCAGGCAGGTGCCGAACACCTCGTCGCCCGGCCGGAACCGGGTCACCCGGGGGCCGACCGCGGCCACGACGCCGGCCAGGTCCCGGCCGAGCACCGGCACCCGGGGCCGGCGCAACCCGCTGGCCAGCCGCGCCAGGTAGGGGCGGCCGGTCATGAAGATCCACACGCCGGGGTCGACCGCGGCCGCGCGGACCTGGACCAGGACGTCGTCGTCGCCGATGGCCGGCTGGTCGATGTCGCGGAGCTGGAGCACGTCGGCCGGGCCGTAGGTGTCGTGGACGATGGCCTTCACGGTGTCGCCTCCTCGGGGTACTGGAACACGTCGTCGAGCCGCGCGCCGAACACGCGGGCGATCCGGAACGCCATCTCCAGCGAGGGGGAGTAGCGGCCCTGCTCGATGGCGATGACCGTCTGCCGGGTCACGCCGATCCGCTCGGCCAGCTCGGCCTGGGTCATCTCGTCGTGCGCGAAGCGCAGCGCGCGGATGTTGTTCGTGACGCGGGTCGGCTTCACCACTGCGGGACACCCCGGCGGTAGACGATCACCTTCGCCAGGGAGCCGACCACCACCGACAGGACGAAGCACAGGTAGATGACGTTGGCGATCCAGAACCAGTCCCACTCGGCCATCGCCATGAGCAGCGCCGACACCGCGCCGATGGCGACGAACGCCTGGCCGACGTGGTCGCCGAGCCGCCCGATCTCCCGGTCGCGGACGTCCTTGACCCGGGACGCCCGCGGGTTCACCACGCCCATGGCGATCTCGGCCACGATGCTCGCGACGATGGCGCCGCCGATCGTCCACAGCAGAACGCCGGCGTAGGGCGTGGCGGTGAGTGGCCCGCCGTCCACCCGGCTCAGCACGACGACGGCGTAGACGGCGTACCCGACCGTGCTGACGACCAGCATGATCCAGGCGCGTTTCTCCTCGTGCGTCATGACCGCCTCCCGATGTAAAGAATCCTTGACACCGTCAGAGTAAGCCGTTCTTGACACCGTGTCTAGAAACTTTTACATCGGGCGGTGGGTGACGATCAGGGACGGGCGTCAGCGGCGGGTCGCGAGGACCACGCCGGTCAGGCAGAGCGCGCCGCCGAGCAGGGCGAGCGGTGCCGGTACCTCGCCCAGCAGCGTCCACGACAGCAGCACGGTCACCGGCGGCGACAGGTAGGTGGCGGCGGTGGTGCGCCCGGCGGTCCAGCGGGACAGCACGTACCCCCAGGTGAGGAAGCCGACAGCGGTCGGGAACGCGCCCAGGTAGAGCACGCCCAGGGTGGCCGAGGCCGGGGCCGTGGCGAGCTCCGCGACGAGCGCGGGCGCGAACGGCAGCAGGGCCACCGTCCCGGCCAGCGCGCCGAGCCAGGTCATCGTCACCGCGTCCACCCGCACCAGCAGGCGTTTCTGCAGCAGTACGCCGAAGGCGTACAGCACGGCGGAGAGCACCGCCAACGCGACGCCGACCTGGTCGGCGTGCCCGGTGAAGCCACCGGCCGCGATCAGGGCGACCCCGGCGAAGGCGACCGCCACCCCGACCCCGAGCCGGCCGGTGAGCCGCTCGCCCAGGACGGCGACCGCGGCCACCGCGACGAGGATGGGCGCGATCGCCACCAGCAGCGCCGCCGTCCCGGCGTCGACCAGCCGCTCGGCCGCGTTGAGCGCGACGTTGTAGCCGCCGAACCAGGCCACGCCCCACAGCGCGATCAGCCCCAGGGTCCCGCCCCGGGGCAGCCCGGCCCGACGGTCCGAACCCGGCGCGGCGTGCGCCGCTCGCCTGCGGCGGACACCGGCGGTGAGGGCCACGAACGCGCTCAGCGCGACGGACGCCGCCGCCATCCGGCCCAGCGCCATCGCGCCGGGGGAGTAGTCGTGCCCGGCGAAGCGGATGCCGACGAACGCCGACGCCCACAGGAACACCGTGATCCCGGCGGCGGCGACGGTCGGCCAGGACCGGGGCCGCGGGTGCGCCGGCGCGCGGGTGGGCGCCTCCCCGACCGCCGGGGGCTGGGCGTCGGAGCTGCTCGGGGCGGCGAGGCTGGCGGTGCGCGCACTGGTCATACGGCGATTCTGGTGCGGCTGACTGTGCAGCACCAGTGAATCTCACTTCACCACGATTCAGCCGAGCTTTATAGTCGTCGTATGCTCGACGTCCACCGCCTCCGGGTCTTCCGTTCCGTCGTGGCGTCCGGGTCCGTCCAGGCCGCCGCCGCCAACCTCGGCTACACCCCCTCCGCCATCAGCCAGCACCTCACCGCGCTCCAGCGGGAGACGGGCCTCACGCTCCTCGCCCGGGCCGGGCGGGGACTGCGGCCCACGGCAGCCGGGCACGCCCTGGCCGCCGAAGCCGAGCGGGTGCTCGCCCGGCTCGGCGCGGCCGAGTCGCTGATCGCCGACCTGCGGGCCGGCCGCACCGGCGCACTGTCGATCGCGTACTTCGCTTCCGTCGGCGCGGCGTGGATGCCGCTCGTGGTGCGGCGCATCCTCGCCGAGCACCCCGGCGTCCGGCTCGACCTGCAACTGCGCGAAAACATCCCGGACAGCCGGGAGGAACGAGCCGACGTCCAGGTGGTCGTGGCCCGCTCCGGCTTCGACCCCGGTTCCGGCTTCACCGCCCACCACCTCCTCGACGACCCGTACGTGGCCGTGCTGCCCGCCGGGCACCGCCTCGCCGGGCGGGCGGAGGCGGACCTGATCGACCTCGCCGACGAGGGCTGGGTCGACAACGACTTCGCCCGCGGCTGGTGCCGCGAGAACCTCATCGAGGCCTGCACCGCCGCCGGGTTCAGCCCGGCCTTCCGGGTCGAGGCGCACGACTACCCGACCGCGCTCGCCTTCGTGGCCGCCGGGATCGGCCCGACGGTGCTCCCCGCGCTCGGCGCGGCCCAGCTGCCCCCCGGCGTGACCTGCGTTCGGCTCGTCCGCCCGACACCGATCCGGTCGATCCACGCGGTGGTGCACGACGCGGTCGCGCACGCGCCGGCGGTGCGGACGGCGGTCGCCGCGCTGCGGGAGGCGGCGACGCTGGTGGACCCGGCCCGGTGATTCGGCGCCCGCCGGGCTGCCCTCGTCGCGGCAGCGGCAGGGTCGGTCAGCGGCGGCGCTGTGCCTCCACCCGCCCAATGAAGGCGTCCATCAGGGCGGCGCACTCGACCGGATGGGTCTCCAGCAGGAAGTGCGGCCCGTCGAGGATGTGCGCCTCCATCCGGGGCAGCGCCCTCAGCCAGGAGAGGGTCTCGGCGAGGTCGAAGAAGATGTCGTGCCGCCCCCACAGCATCAGCGCGGGCGGCTGCCAGCGGTCGAGATAGTCGGCGATCTCCCCGAAGCGCGCCACGTGGTGGCGGTAGTCGAGCACCAGCGCGCGGTTCGTCTCCAGCCGGCCGGGAAGCGACATGACCCGCCAGTCCTCCGCCCACAGCCGAGGGTCGATGCGCTCGGCGAGGTCTGCGGGTATGCCGCCCACGTACTGGTCGCGTACCCCCTCGGCGGTCAGGTGGGCGGTCGCCTCGGCCTCCCGCTCCGGCGTCGGGTCGTCCCAGTAGGCGCGGGTGGCCGACCAGGTGGGACCCATCCCGCTGGTGTGGGCGTTGGCGTTCTGCACGATGAGGCTGCGGACCCGCTCGGGATCCCGGGTGGCGAGCTGGAGCCCCACCGGCGCTCCGTAGTCGTGCAGGTAGAGGTGGAAGGACCGGATGTCGAGCCGCGCGAGCAACTTGTCGATCACGTCCGCGAACCGGGCGAACGAGGGCCGGTCGATCGGCTCGGAGCCACCGAACCCCGGAAGGTCGGGAGCGATCACGAAGCAGGTCCGCGCGAGGGTGTCGATCACGTTCCGGAACGACCCCGAGGAGGCCGGAAACCCGTGGATCAGCAGCAGCGCCGGCCGCTGCCGATCGCCCGCCAGCCGGACCGCGATCTCGGCACCGTCGATGGCGAACCTGACCGGTTCCGGTTCGCTCGGGGCCGCGTCCACCCGGTAAGGCTGCCACACCACGTCGCCGGAATGGTGGTGTCCACCCCGCCCGGACACCCCCGGATCGCCGATACGGAGTCGATCAGCCGGAACGGACGTCGTCACCTCGGCGGAATCGGGTTCATGGCCCGTTTTCGGGGCATAGCGTCACGGTGGCGGATTCACCGCCGGGCCGCCCGCCGTCGCGCCGGGCGGCCTCGTGTCGACCGAGGGAGGCAGACCGTGGACAGGTCCGACGAGGTACTACTGCCCGAACTGGACGGGCCGGAGCCGACCGCGCTGCTGCCCCGGGCGGTGGGCTGGCTGAGCCTGGCACTCGGCGCGGGCGCGCTCGCCGCGCCCGGCCCCCTGGCCCGGCTGACCGGAGTGGACGATTCACCGGCGGCCCGCGCGGTGATCCCCGCGGTCGGCGCCCGCGAGCTGGGGCACGCCGCCGGGCTGATCATGGGACGCCGGCCGGCCGGCTGGGCGTGGACCCGGGTCGCCGGCGACGCGATGGACCTGACGCTGCTCGGTCGGGCGATGGCCGACCGCTGCGACGAGCGCCGCCGCCGGGTCGCCATCACCATCGCCGTGGTCGCCGGCATCGCCGCCGTCGACCTGGTCACCGCGGTACGGGCCAGCCGCGCCCGCCGGGCCCGGCAGCGACTGATCCGGATGGAGCTGGCGGTCACCGTCAACCGCACGCCGGCCGAGGCGTACCGGTTCTCGCGGGACGTGGAGAACCTGCCCCGGTTCATGTCCCACCTGGAGTCGGTGCGCGCCGAGGACCTGCGCCGCTCGCACTGGATCGCCTGCGGCCCGGCCGGCCGCGCCGTCGAGTGGGACGCGGAGATCATCGACGACCAACCGAACCGGTCGCTGGCCTGGCGGTCGTTGCCCGGCACCCGGGTGCCCAACGCCGGCCGGGTCCGGTTCGTGCCCGCCCCCGGCGACCGGGGCACCGAGGTGCGCGTGCAACTGCGCTACGCCCCGCCGGCCGGCGCGCTCGGCCGGACGGTGGCCAAGCTCTTCGGCGAGGAGCCGGAGCAGCAGGTCCGCGACGACCTGCGCCGGTTCAAGCAGGTGCTGGAGACCGGCGAGGTGGTGCGCTCCGAGGGCAGCCCCGACGGCACCTCGGTACGCCAACAGGTCATGCAACGCCCGGCCCAGCCGCTGCCGGCCGCCCCCCGATGACCGACCGACCCGGAAAGGAGAGCCGATGAAGGCCACCGCGTGGATGGGCAAGGACAGCGTCAAGGTCGTCGACGTGCCCGACCCGAAGATCATGAACGCCCGGGACGCGATCGTCCGGATCACCACCACCGCGATCTGCGGCTCCGACCTGCACCTCTACCACGGCTACATCCCGGCGATGCGCAAGGGCGACATCCTCGGCCACGAGTTCATGGGCGAGGTGGTCGAGGTCGGCCCGCAGGTACGCAACCTGCGGCCCGGCGACCGGGTGGTGGTGCCCTTCCCGATCGCCTGCGGGCACTGCACCTCCTGCCAGCGCGGCCTCTACTCGGTCTGCGAGAACTCCAACCCCAACGCCGGGATCGCCGAGAAGATCATGGGCCACTCGCCGGCCGGCATCTTCGGCTACTCCCACCTGCTCGGCGGCTACGCCGGCGGCCAGGCCGAGTACGCCCGGGTGCCGTTCGCCGACGTCGGCCCGATCAAGGTGCCCGACGAGGTGTCCGACGAGCAGGCGGTGATGCTCGCCGACGTGTTCCCGACCGGCTACATGGGTGCCGAGATGTGCGACATCAAGCCGGGCGACGTGGTAGCCGTCTGGGGCGCCGGCCCGGTCGGGCTGCTCGCCGCGGCCAGCGCCCGGCTGCTCGGCGCCGAGCGGGTGATCGTCATCGACCGGTACCCGTACCGGCTGGGGCTGGCCCGCGAGCACGCCGGCGCCGAGACGCTCAACTACGAGGACACCGACGTGCTCGACGCGCTGAACGAGTTGACCGCCGGCCGGGGCCCGGACGCGTGCATCGACGCGGTCGGCCTGGAGGGCCACCACGGCAACACCGCCATCTACGCGTACGACCGGGCCAAGCAGGCGGTACGGCTGGAGACGGAGCGGCCGTTCGCGCTGCGCGAGGCGATCCTGTCCTGCCGCAGCGGCGGTGTGGTCTCGGTGATCGGCGCGTACGGCGGCTTCGTGGACAAGTTCCCGATGGGCGCGCTCATGAACCGGTCGCTGATCATGCGGACCGGGCAGTGCCACGTGCAGCGCTACACCCGGCCGCTGCTGGAGCGCATCCAGCGCGGCGAGATCGACCCGAGCTTCATCATCAGCCACCGGATGCCGCTGGCCGACGCCCCGAAGGGATACAAGATCTTCCAGAAGAAGCAGGACGACTGCACCAAGGTGCTGCTCACGGTCTGACCCGGGCGGGCCCGGCGGCCGGCCGACCACTAGCCTGTCGCGAATGGACGCAACGCTCGCGGGGATCGAGCACGAGACCGATGGCCTCACCGTCCGGCTGCGCCCGGTGGCCGAGCCGGACCTGGCGATGTTCCGCCGGTTCGCCAGCGAACCCGGCCTGATCGGGCTGGACTGGAGCGGCTACCGGGACGCTGCCGCGCCGGCCCGGCGCTTCGCCACCGATGGCTACCTCGGCGCCGACGACGGACGGCTGATCGTCGAGGTCGACCCGGAGCGGACCGTCGGCCTCGTCAGCTACCAGGCTGGGCGGTACGCCGGGCCGGCCGGCTACTGGGAGATCGGCATCGCCCTGCTGCCCGAGTGGCGCGGGCGCGGCATCGGCTGGCGGGCGCAGGCGCTGCTCTGCGACTACCTGTTCGCGCACACCCCGGTGCAGCGGATCCAGGCCGGCACCCACCCGGAGAACGCCGCCGAGCAGCGGTCGCTGGAGAAGGCCGGCTTCCAGCTGGAGGGCGTGATCCGCGCCAGCGAGTTCCGCGCCGGCCGGTGGCGCGACGCCTACCTCTACAGCCGGCTGCGCGACGATCCGTCCCCGTGGCCGGCGAAGGCGGGCTGACCCGGCGTCGGCGCCCTCCCGGCGCGGAGGTGCCACTCGACTCCGTGATACCGCAGAGTCATCGTGATGACTATGCGGTATCACGCCCGAGGGGGATGGTGGCCGCCGCCGGCGACCCGCCGGGACGCCGGCACTCGTTAGGCTGTCGCCATGCTCGTCGCGCCGATGGCCCTCGCTGAACAGTCGCGATCGGCCGGTCGGCGCGGCCGGCTCGGTGCGGCGCCGGTGTCGGGGCTCACCGCCCGGTGAGCCCTCCCCGCGTGCCCGACCAGCGGCGGGCCACCGGCGCGACCGGCTCGGGCTGGTCCACTGTGGCCGACCGGTGCGCCCGCGCCGTCCGGTCCCGGCCGTTCGAGATCGCCATCATCGTCCTCATCGTGGCCAACGGGGTGGTGCTCGGCCTCGAGACGTACCGGGACCTCGGCCGGGCCGGGCCGGTCCTGCACGGGCTGGAACTGTCGTTCCGGGCCGCCTTCGTCGCCGAGATCGTCGTCCGGGTGCTCGCCTACGGCCGCCGGCCGCAGGACTTCTTCCGACACGGCTGGAACATCTTCGACTTCCTGGTCACCGTCGCCATCTTCATCCCCGGCCTGCACGGCGACCCGGCGCTGCTGCGCGTCGTGCGGGTGGCCCGGATGCTGCGGCTGATCCGGTTCTCGCCCGGCCTGCGCACCATCGTGGCGGCGCTGCTGCGCAGCATCCCGGGCGTCGCCGGCTTCCTCGCGCTGGCCGTGGTCACCCTGTACGTCTACGGCATGGCCGGCTGGCTGATGTTCGCCGACACCTACCCGGAGCAGTACGGCGACATCGGCCGGTCGCTGCTGACCCTGTTCGTGCTGCTGTCGCTGGAGACGCTGCCGGACCTCATCGAGCAGGGCATGGCGGTCTCGCCGTGGACGCTGCTCTACTACGTCAGCTACGTGCTCATCACCGTGAACCTGCTGCTCAACATCCTGATCGCGGTCATCGTCAACTCGATGGAGGAGGCCCGCCGGCTGGAGATGACCGAGCGGCTGGCGCCGGACTACGACGAGGACGGCGACGGCGTGCCCGACGAGGTGGACCGGATCGCGCTCACCCAACGGCTGGACGACCTGCGGGCCGTCATCGCCGAACTGGAGCGGGAACTGCGTATCGACCGCGAGGACGGGCACGCCCGGCCGCCCCACCGGCACTGAGCCCGGCCGCCCCACCGGCACCGAGCCCGGTCAGGGCAGCGGCCACTCGTGCACCGGGCGGTTGCTGTGCATCAGGTCGACGTAGTGCCGGACCACCTCGCGCAGCGCCTCGGGGCGGTCCAGGTGGTCGGCGGACTCCAGCCGGTGCAGCGTCGCCACCTGCCAGCTGGCCCCGTTGCGCCCGGTCAGGCAGCGCTGCTCGATGATGCCGAGCAGCCGGTCCCGCTCGTCCGGGTCCAGCCCCCACCGGTCCAGCCCGTGGTAGGCCAGCGGCAGCAGCCGGCGCAGCACCAGCTCGGTCACCGGCAGGTAGCCCAGGCCGGGCCAGAACACCTGCGCGTCGATGCCGTGCCGGGCGCAGTTGGTGAAGTTCTCCTCGGCGGCGCTGAACGACATCTGCGACCACAGCGGCCGGTCGGCCTCGGCCAGCGCCCGGACCAGCCCGAAGTAGAAGGCGCCGTTGGCGACGGTGTCGAGCACGGTCGGCCCGGCGGGCAGCACCCGGTTCTCCACCCGCAGGTGCGGGCGGCCCCGCAGCACGTCGTAGACCGGCCGGTTCCACCGGTAGATGGTGCCGTTGTGCAGCCGCAGCTCGGACAGCTTCGGCACCCCGCCGGCGGCGAGCGTCTCGGCCGGGTCCTCCGGCTCGCAGACCGGCAGCAGCGCCGGAAAGTAGCGCACGTTCTCCTCGAACAGGTCGAAGACCGTGGTGATCCACCGTTCGCCGAACCACACCCGGGGTCGTACGCCCTGGGCCTTGATCTCCTCGGGGCGGGTGTCGGTCGCCTGCTGGAACAGCGGGATCCGGGTCTCCCGCCACAGCTCCCGGCCGAAGAACAGCGGCGCGTTCGCGCCGAGCGCCACCTGGACGCCGGCCACGGCCTGCGCCGCGTTCCAGTAGTCGGCGAACTGGGCCGGGCTGACCTGGAGGTGGAACTGGGTGCTGGTGCAGGCCGCCTCCGGGGTGATGGTGTCGGCGGTGACCGCCAGCCGCTCCACCCCGTTGATCGAGATGCGCAGGTCCTCGCCGCGGGCCGCGAAGATCTGCTCGTTGAGCA
Organism: Micromonospora sp. S4605; assembly: GCF_003176715.1. Taxonomy (NCBI): domain Bacteria; kingdom Bacillati; phylum Actinomycetota; class Actinomycetes; order Micromonosporales; family Micromonosporaceae; genus Micromonospora; species Micromonospora sp. S4605. The sequence continues at coordinate 5,677 of NZ_QGSW01000281.1, read as the reverse complement.
GCCGGTACCGCGGGTTGGCCGAGAGCGTCTGCGCGGTCAGGTGCTCGGGGCGCAGGGTGGGCAGGATGCCGATCATCACCATGTGCGCGCCGACCGTGCGGGCCTTCTCCTCCGCCGCGTTCAGGCTGGCCCGCACGTGCCGCTCGAACTCGGCGGTGCCGGTGCCGCCCAGCCGGCGGGGCTCGACGTTGATCTCCACGTTGAACTGGCCGAGTTCGGTCTGGAAGCTCGGGTCCGCCACCGCGGCCAGCACGTCGGCGTTGCGCATCGCCGGCATCGAGTCGTCGTCGACCAGGTTCAGCTCGATCTCCAGGCCGGTCATCGGCCGGTCGACGTCGAACCGGGACTCGCGCAGCATCTCCGCGAAGACGTCCAGACAGCGGCGGACCTTCTCCCGGTAGCGGGCCCGATCCTCCCGGCTGAAGTTGCGTACGCCGACGTCCTCGCCCATGGTCACCACCCTGTCACCGCTGGTTCCCCCAAACTCGCACGGAGGTGACGAGCCGGGGAAGACCCCGCCCGGTCCTTTCCCGTACCGGACGGGTGTTAATCCGGCACGGACCGCACCGGGACGGCCGGTCGGGTCGAGCAGGACGCCCGGTAGGATGGCTCGCCGTGACCGCTGACCTCACCCTGCGTACCCGGCTGACCCGGCTGTTCGTGGTGGCCGCGATCGCCGAGGCGTGCTCCTGGGCGGGCCTGCTGGCCGGCATGGCCGTCAAGTACGGCCCGCCCGGCAACGAGATCGGCGTGCAGATCTTCGGGCCGATCCACGGCGGGCTCTTCGTCGCGTACCTCGCCCTGGTCGCCGTCGTCTCCCGGCTGCACCGATGGAGCTGGCCGGCCACCCTCGCGGCGCTGGCCTGCGCGGTGCCGCCATTCGCCACCATCGCCTTCGAGCGCTGGGCGCACCGCCGGGGGATGCTGCGGACGGCCGCCGAGCCGGACCGCACCCCGACCCCGGTCGGCTGACCCGCCCGGGCTCAGGGCCCGGCGGCGCCCGCCGGACCCCGGCGGCCGACCCTCAGGTCAGCGCCGACCAGGTGAGCACCGCGGCGACCAGCAGCGCGCCGAGCGCCGCCTGGAGCAGCAGCGGCGGGCCGAGGTGCGACCACAGGGTCGCGGTTCGCGGGGTGAGCAGCTGCCCGGTGGTGAGGTTGACGATCTGCTCCACCTTCGGCGGCAGGTCGGGGTCGCGCTGCCGGCGCAGGGTCAGCTGGACGTGGTCCGCCGGGTGCAGCGCGCTCTGCGGCAGGTGCCCGTGCAGTTCCACCTCGCAGAGCTGGCCCACCGTGTCGCGGATCCGCAGCGGGGTGACCAGGTACTCCGGGCCCTTGCGCAGCTCCTTGAACGCCCGCCGGCTGCCGCCGGAGCCGATCGAGAGCAGCGCCCGGACCAGCGCCACCAGCAGCCCGGCCACCCCGGCCGCGGCGAGCACGGCCACCAGCACCGGCTGGCCCACCTTCAGCTCCCGGGCGTAGCCGTCCAGCAGCCGGACGACCCGGCCGGTGACGATCCGGTCCGTCGGGTGGACGATCCGCCGGATATGCAGGTCGCTGTCCATGCCCACCACCCAGAGTCCGGTTGCGCTTACCGATGGTATCGGTACGCCTGGGTTGAACGACGTGAATGAAACCTGGTCACGCCCCCGCTCACGGGCCAGGTGACTATCGCAGTCGCGCGGGTAAGCGCAGGGCCGAGCTGGAAAGGGGTCGAGCATGCAGCTGTCCTTCCTGCGCCCGCTCTACGACCGACCCGGGCCGTGGTGCTCGGTCTACCTGGACGCCTCGGCCAACACCGAGGACGCCCATCCGGCGCTCGACCTGCGCTGGCGCGCGCTGCGCGACGAACTCCAGCGGCAGCGCGCCGACGTGGCGAGCATCGACGCGGTGGAACGGGTGGTCCGGGGGCACGATCCGATGGCCGGGGACTACGGGCTGGCCGTCTTCGCCACCCGGGGCCGGGTGGTGCTCTCCGAGTACCTGTCCGCCCCGCCGCTGCGGGACCTGGCGGCGTTCTCCGAACTGCCGCACGTGATGCCGCTGCTCGCCCAGCGCGGCGAGCAGGTCGCCTGGGTGCGGGTGCTGGCCGACCGGACCGGCGCGGACGCGATGGCGATCAGCGCCGGCGGCGTGCCGCGCCGGTCCCACGTCCAGGGGCGGGAGAGTTACCAACTGCGCCGGGTGAATCCGGGCGGCTGGTCGCAGTCCCGCTACCAGCGGGCGGCGATGGAGGCCTGGCACCACAACGCCGGCGACGTCACCGCGGCCACCGTCGAGCTGGCCGAGAAGGTCGGCGCCGAGGTGGTGGTGGTGGCCGGCGACGTCCGGGCCACCGGGATGATCGCCGCCCAGATGCCGGAGCGCTGGCAGGACGCGGTGGTGCGTACCGACGCCGGCTCCCGGGCCGGTGGAGCCGACCAGACCCTGCTGGACGACATCACCGTGCAGACCATCGCCGAGGTGGCCGACCAGCGGATCACCGCCGCGCTGGACCGGTTCGGCATGCAGGAGGACGTGGGCGCCGGGCTGGACGCCGTGGTCTCCGCCCTGCAACGCAACCAGGTGGAGAACATGCTGATCGTGGACGACCCGTCGGCCAACGGCCAGCTGTGGATCGGCCCGGAGCCCACCGAGATCGCCACCGACCCGCGCGAGCTGAACGCCATGTCGGTGACCGACCCGGCGAAGGTCCGCGCCGACGCGGCGCTGGTGCGCGCCCTGGTCGGCACCGACGCCGAGCTCACCGTGCTGGGCCCGGACGAGGCGCCGGAACTGGTCGACGGCGTGGGTGCGGTGCTGCGCTACGTGGACGCGAGCACCCCCGGGCGGGGCAATGGCTGAGCGCACTGTCGCCGACCTGGTGGTGGAGCGGTTGCGGGCGTGGCGGGTACCGCGCGCCTTCGGCTATCCCGGTGCGGCCATCGCGCCGGTGGTGGAGGCGCTGGACGCCGCCGGCGGGGACCCGGCGTTCGTCCCGGCCCGGCACGAGGAGACCGCCTCGTTCATGGCCACCGGGCACGCCAAGTTCACCGGCGGCATCGGCGTCTGCCTGGCCACCCAGGGCCCGAGCGCTGTGCAACTGCTCAACGGGCTCTACGACGCGAAGCTGGACAGCAAGCCGGTGGTGGCGATCGTCGGGGAGGACATCTCCGGCCCGCTCGGCGGCGCGCACCAGGAGATCGGGCTGAGCCGGCTCTTTGGCGACGTGTGCAACCAGTTCGTCCGGTACGCCCGTACGCCCCAGCAGGTGCCGTCCCTGCTGGACCAGGCGTTCCGCACCGCCGCGGCCACCCGCAGCCCGGTCTGCGTGGTGCTGCCCCGGCAGTTGCAGGAGATCATCGTGCCCGACCTGCAACCGCAGGCGGCCGGGGTGGTCACCGCCACCCCGGGCGAGCCACTGGCCCGGGTGCTGCCGCACGAGGTCGACCTGGACGCCGCAGCCCAGCTGCTCGGCACCGGGCAGCGCCCCGCCATCCTGGTCGGGCAGGGCGCGCGGGGGGCGGCGGACGAGATCGTCGCGCTCGCCGACCGGCTCGGCGCCGGGGTGGCCACCTCCCTGCTCGGCAAGCCGGTGCTCGACGAGCGGCTGCCCTTCCACACCGGCGTGCTCGGCGAGGTCGGCACGCCGGCCAGCGCCGAGCTGATGGGCGGCTGCGACACCCTGCTGCTGGTCGGCACCAACGACCCGTGGACCGACTACTTCCCGATGGCCGGTCAGGTCCGCACCGTGCAGATCGACCTCGACGGCCGCCGGATCGGCACCCGCTACCCGGTGGACGTGCCGCTGGTCGGCGACGCCGCGGAGACCCTGCGCGCCCTGCTCGCCCGGCTCCGCAACGACCCGAACCAGGGCTGGCGGGCGACCGTGGAACGCTCCGTCGAGCGCTGGCGAGGCGAGGCGGCCGACCGGGCGGGGGCACCGGCCGAGCCGATCAACCCGCAGCTGGTGCTGCACGAACTCTCCACCCGGGTGCCGCGGTCCGGGGCGATCGCTGTCGACGTCGGCTCGGTCATCTACTGGTACGCCCGGCACCTGGAACTGCCCCCGGGGGTCAACGCCCAGCTCTGCGGCACCCTCGGCTCGATGGGCTGCGCCCTGCCGTACGCGGTGGCGGCCAAGCTCGCCGTCCCCGACCAGCCGGTGATCGCGCTGCTCGGGGACGGCGCTATGCAGCTCAACGGCCTGGCCGAGCTGATCACCGTCGCGCACCACTGGTCGCGCTGGCCCGACCCCCGCCTGGTCGTGCTGGTGCTCAACAACCGGGACCAGTCCGGGATGGGCGGCGGCCGGCAACCCACGCCCGATCCGTCCCAGCGCCGGCCCGACGTGCCGTACGCCGGCTGGGCCCGGCTGCTCGGCCTGCACGGCGTGCGGGTCGACCGGCCGGAGCTGGTCGGCGCGGCCTGGGACGAGGCGCTCGCCGCGGACCGGCCCTGCGTGCTGGAGGCGGTGGTCGACCCGGCGGTGCCGTTGGCCCCACCGGAGCCGGCCTTCGCCGACCTGCGCGGCATCTTCGCCTCCGGCGACGCGGCCCGCCGGGTCCGCGACCGGATGCTGGCGGCCGGGGTGGCCGTCGAGGCGGAGGATCTCGTTTAGCGGCAGGCGGCCTGGGCAACTGGTGATCGTCAGTCGATGCTGGAGGTCACCTTGTCCGAGCCCGTTGACCGGCGGTACGGTCCCGCGCCCCTGCCGCGCTCGCGCGGGCCCGTCTCGGCGGCGGTGCTCGACGCCCTGCGGCGGCCGCCGCACGACCTGCCGGACGACCTGGCCGCGCGGCTCGACCCGGCCGATCCGCTGACCGACGAGGACCTCCAGCTCACCCTCTTCCTCTGCTACGAGACGCACTACCGGGGCTGGCGCGGCGTCGCCGACGACTGGGAGTGGCAGCCGTCGTTGCTGGCGCTGCGGTCGTCCGCCGAAAGGGTCTTCGAAGCGGCGGTGCGCCGGCTGGTCGGCCCGCTGCCGGCGGTGCTGCCCGCCGGGGTGCCGGCGGCGCTGGCCGACGTGGTCGCCGCCGACGACGGACCGTCGCTCGCCGCGCACCTGCAGCGGCGGGCCACCCTGGCGCAGTTCCGCGAGTTCGTCACCCACCGCTCGATCTACCACCTGCGGGAGGCGGATCCGCACAGCTGGGCGCTGCCCCGCCTCGGCGGCCCGGCCAAGGCCGCCCTCGTGGAGATCCAGATGGACGAGTACGGCAACGGGCGGCTGGACCGGATGCACGCCGAGCTGTTCCGTACCACCATGGACCGGCTCGGCCTGGACACGGGGTACGCCGCCTACCTGGACGCGGTGCCGGCGGTCACCCTGGCCACCAACAACCTGATGTCGCTGTTCGGCCTGCACCGCCGGCTGCGCGGGGCGCTGCTCGGGCACCTGGCGGCCTACGAGATGACCTCGTCGCTGCCGAACCGCCGCTACGGCAACGGCCTGCGCCGGCTGGGCCTGGACGAGGTGGCCACCCGGTTCTACGACGAGCACGTCGAGGCGGATGCGGTGCACGAACAGATCGCCGCGCACGACTTGTGCGGGGGGCTGGTCCGGGTCGAGCCGGAACTCGCGCCGGACGTGGTCTTCGGCGCGGCCGCCGCGCTGGCGGTCGACCGGCTCTTCGCCGCGCACCTGCTGGACAGCTGGTCCGCCGCCCGCACCTCCCTGCGCACCCGCACCAACC
>NZ_QGSW01000168.1:0-28684 GCF_003176715.1 Micromonospora sp. S4605 | reverse complement strand
CCCCCGCACCACCCGGCGCCGGCGGCTCCCCCACCACTCGCACCGGAAGGGCAGACCCGTGTCGAGACGACACCTGGCGATCCTCACCGCGGCCGTGCTGGCCGCCGCCTCGCTGACCGCCTGCGGCGGCGGCGGCGACTCCTCCTCCTCGGGCGGCGCGAAGACGCTCACCTACTGGGCCAGCAACCAGGGCGCCAGCCTGGAGGCCGACAAGCAGATCCTCCAGCCCGAGCTGGACAGGTTCGAGCAGCAGACCGGCATCAAGGTCAACGTCGAGGTGGTGCCCTGGTCTGACCTGCTCAACCGGCTGCTCGCCGCCGCCACCTCCGGCCAGGGCCCGGACGTGGTCAACATCGGCAACACCTGGTCGGCCTCGTTGCAGGCCACCGGCGCACTGGTGGAGTTCGACGACGCCACGCTGGCCAAGGTCGGCGGCAAGGACCGGTTCGTCCCGGCCGCGCTGGCCGCCGCCGGCGCCCCCGGCAAGCCGCCCGCGGCGGTGCCGCTCTACAGCCTCGCCTACGCCCTCTACTACAACAAGAAGGCGTTCGTCGACGCCGGCATCACCAGCCCGCCGACCACCTGGGAGCAGGTGGCCGAGGCCGGCCGGAAACTCACCGGCGGCGGCAGGTGGGGCCTCGCGGTCGAAGGCGCCAACCCGTCGGAGAACGCCCACCACGCCTTCACCTTCAGCCAGCAGTACGGCGGCGAGTGGTTCGACTCGGCCGGCAAGCCGACCTTCGACACCCCGCAGAACGTCGCCGCGGTGAAGCGCTACGTCGACCTGATGGCCGCCGACAAGATCGTCAACCCGAGCAACGCCGAGTACGCGCAGAACCAGTCCGTCTCCGACTTCGCCAACGGCAAGGCCGCGATGCTGCTCTGGCAGGCCGCCGGATCGAACCTGAAGTCGCAGAACATGGCCCCGGACGCGTACGGGATCGCCCCGGTGCCGTTCCTGGCCGCCCCGCCGGCCGGTGGCAAGAAGGTCAACAGCATGGTGGCCGGGATCAACATGGCGGTGTTCAAGCACACGAAGAACCGGGACGCCGCGCTGGAGTTCGTCAAGTTCATGACCAGCGACGCCGAGCAGGTGACGCTCAACAAGACGTACGGCTCACTGCCCCCGGTCAAGACCGTGGCCGGCGACCCGGCGTTCGCCGCCCCGGAGCAGAAGGTGCTCCAGGAGACCCTCGCCAGCACAGCCGCGCCGCTGCCGCAGGTGCCCGAGGAGAGCACCTTCGAGACGCTGGTCGGCACCGCCATCAAGGAGCTGTTCGCCGACGCGGCCAGCGGCAAGCCGGTCACCGAGGACAGCGTCCGGCAGAAGTTGACCCAGGCCCAGCAGCAGATGCGCTGACGACGCGCCGACGACGCGCTGCCCGCCGGACCGGTGGCCGTGGGAGGGACGCCGACCCTCCCACGGCCACCCAGCGAGAGGACCCCGATGGCAACCAGCACCACCCCCCGGGACGTCGCCGCGCCCGACCGGCCGGCCCGGGGCGGCAAGCCGGGCCGGAGCCGCCTCCGGCGGCCCCGCCGGTCGCTCCTGCCGTACCTGCTGCTCGCCCCGGCCATCGTGCTGGAGCTGGCGATCCACGTGGTGCCGATGCTCGTCGGCGCGTGGATGAGCCTGCTGGAGCTGACCCAGTTCCACATCCGCGACTGGTCGACCGCGCCCTTCGTCGGCCTGGAGAACTACCGGGTGGTGCTCGACTTCGACTCCGCCGCCGGGGCCGAACTGCTGCACTCGTTCTGGGTGACCGTGCTCTACACGGTCGCCTCGGTCGGGCTCTCCTGGGTGCTCGGCACCACCGCGGCGGTGCTGCTGCAACGGCCGTTCCGCGGCCGGGGCGTGCTGCGCGCGCTCTTCCTCACCCCGTACGCGCTGCCGGTCTACACCGCGGTGATCACCTGGAGCTTCCTGTTCCAGCGGGACACCGGCCTGGTCAACCACGTCCTGGTCGATCAGCTGCACCTGTTCGGCGAGAAGCCGTTCTGGCTGATCGGCGGGAACAGCTTCGTCGCGCTGCTGATCGTGTCGGTCTGGCGCTCCTGGCCGTTCGCCTTCCTGTGCATCATGGCCGGCCTGCAGAACATCCCCGGCGACCTGTACGAGGCCGCCGCCATGGACGGGGCCGGCTTCTGGCGGCGGCTGCGCTCGGTGACCCTGCCCATGCTGCGGCCGGTGAACCTGGTCCTGCTGCTGGTGCTGTTCCTGTGGACCTTCAACGACTTCAACACCCCGTACGTGCTCTTCGGCGGCTCCGCCCCGGAGCAGGCGGACCTGATCTCGATCCACATCTACCGCAGCTCCTTCAAGACCTGGGACTTCGGCTCCGGCTCGGCGATGTCGGTGGCGCTGCTGCTGTTCCTGCTCGTGGTCACCGCCGGGTACCTGCTGATCACCAACCGCCGGAGGAACGATGCGTGAGACCGTCGCCGAGCGCTGGGCCCGCCGGATCGTGCTGACCCTGCTCGCGATCTTCGTCCTGGTGCCGCTGTACGTGATGGTCAGCTCGGCGATCAAGCCGCTGCAGGACGTGCAGAACGCGTTCACCTGGTGGCCGCGGCGCCCGACGTTGCAGGCGTTTGTGGACATGTGGTCCACCGTGCCGCTCGGCCGCTACCTGGTGAACAGCCTGGTCGTCGCCAGCGTGGCGGCGGTCTTCTCGGTCACCGTGGCGATCTTCGCGGCGTTCGCGGTGAGCCGCTACCGGTTCCGCGGCCGGAGCCTGTTCTCGGTGACCGTGCTGTCGACCCAGATGTTCCCCGGGATCCTGTTCCTGCTGCCGCTCTTCCTGATCTACGTCAACCTCGGCAACGCCACCGGCCTCCAGCTGTACGCCAGCCGGACCGGCCTGATCATCACGTACCTGACCTTCTCGCTGCCGTTCTCGATCTGGATGCTGGTCGGCTACTTCGACTCCATCCCGCGCGGGCTGGACGAGGCCGCCCAGGTCGACGGGGCCGGGCCGCTGCGCACCCTGTTCCAGGTGGTGCTGCCGGCGGCGGTGCCCGGCGTGGTCGCGGTGACCGTGTACGCGTTCATGACCGCCTGGGGCGAGGTGCTCTTCGCCTCGGTGATGACCGACGAGTCCAGCCGCACGCTGGCGGTCGGTCTGCAGGGCTACTCCACCCAGTTCAACGTCTACTGGAACCAGATCATGGCGGCGTCGCTGGTGGTCAGCGTCCCGGTCGTCGCCGGTTTCCTGGCGTTGCAGCGCTACTTCGTCGCCGGCCTGACCGCCGGCGCGGTCAAGTAGGACCACGTCCACCGCTGTCCGAAGGAGAACCGAGAAGTGCCGGACCTGTCCAACCTGCCGCCCGACTTCCTCTGGGGCGTCGCCACCTCGGCGTACCAGATCGAGGGCGCCGTCGACACCGACGGTCGGGCACCGTCCATCTGGGACACCTTCTGCCGGCTGCCCGGGGCCGTCGACAACGGCGACACCGGGGCCGTCGCCTGCGACCACTACCACCGCTGGCCGGAGGACGTGGCGTTGATGCGGCGGCTCGGCGTCGACGCGTACCGGTTCTCGGTGGCCTGGCCGCGGGTGCGCCCGGACGGCGTCGGCGCGGTGAACCCGAAGGGGCTGGACTTCTACGACCGGCTGGTCGACGCGCTGCTGACCGCCGGGATCCGACCGTTCGTCACGCTCTACCACTGGGACCTGCCGCAGGCGCTCCAGGACCGGGGCGGCTGGCCGGAGCGGTCCACCGCCGAGGCGTTCGCCGACTACGCGGCGGTGGTGGCCGCCCGGCTCGGCGACCGGGTGGCCGACTGGACCACCGTCAACGAGCCGCTCTGCGTGTGCTGGATCGGGCACCTGGAGGGGCGGATGGCCCCGGGTGAGCGGGACCTGGGCCGGGCGGTCCGCGCCGCGCACCACGTGCTGCTCGGGCACGGCCTGGCCACCCGGGCGATCCGGGCGAACGCCGCCCGCCCGGCGTCGATCGGGCTGGTGCTCAACCTCAGCCCGATCGAGCCGGCCACCGACCGGCCGGCGGACGTCGCGGCGGCCCGCCGGATGGACGGCCACGTCAACCGCTGGTGGCTGGACCCGGTGCACGGCCGCGGCTATCCCGCCGACATGCTGGCCACCTACGGGGTGGAGCCGCCGGTACGCGGCGACGACCTGGCGGTGATCGCCACCCCGACCGACTTCCTCGGCGTCAACTACTACTTCCGGCAGGTGGTGGTGGACGACCCGGCCGGCCCGCCGCCGTACGCCCGGCAGGTGCCGGTTCCCGGCTCGGTGGAGACCGCGATGGGTTGGGAGCTGTACCCGGCCGGGCTGGAGCAGCTGCTGGTCGCGGTGCACGAGGAGTACCGGCCGGCGAAGATCGTCGTCACCGAGAGCGGCTCGGCCTGGCCGGGCGACGAGGTCACCCCGGACGGCACCGTGGAGGACAAGGAGCGCACCGACCACCTGGAGCAGCACCTGGCCGCCTGTGCCGGGGCGGTCGGCCGGGGCGTCCCGCTCGCCGGCTACTTCGTCTGGTCGCTGCTGGACAACTTCGAGTGGGCGTACGGCTACGACAAGCGGTTCGGCCTGGTGCACGTGGACTACCCGACCCAGCGGCGGACGGTCAAGGCGAGCGGTCACCGCTACGCCGAGCTGATCCGCGCCCACCAGCGGCGCGCCGGAGCGGCGGAGGCCGTCGCCCCGGTGGCCGGATAGCGGGCCGACGGGGCCCGGGAACCCTGGGTGCCGCACCGGGCGGCACCCAGGGCCCCGTCCGGGTGGTCGGCCGCGGATGCCCGCCGGCGCCGCCCGAACGGCGGTAGCGTCCCCCCGTGGCCGCGACGGAGCAGGACCCGACGGGCGGCTCCAACCTGGCCGAGATCGACCGGATGAAGGCGTTCAGCGACGGCGTCTTCGCGATCGTCATCACCCTCCTCGTGCTGGAGCTGCGCGTCCCGTCGTACGAGCCGGGCGAGCTGCTGACCGCGCTGCTGCACGAGGGCTCCGCCTATCTCGCCTTCGTGATCTCCTTCGGTTACGTCGGCGTTCTCTGGCTCAACCACCACGCGCTGCTGCGGCTGCTGCGCGGCACCAATCCGGCCCTGAACTGGATCAACCTGGCGATCCTGTTCGGCGTGGTGATCATCCCGTTTCCGACCGCGGTGCTCGCCTCGGCGTTCACCGACCACGGCGACCGGCACGACCGGCAGGCGGCGGTGGCTCTCTACGCGCTCGCCGCGGCGCTGATGTCGCTGCCGTGGCTGGTGGTCTTCGGCTACCTGCGGCGGCGGCCGGAGGTGTACGCGACCGGCGTCGACCACGCCTACGTGCGAGCTCAGGCGCGGCGGCCGATCACCGGCCTGGTCCTCTACGGTCTGGCCGGGCTGCTCGGCTGGCTCGTGGACCCGATGGTCGGGCTCGTCGCCATCATCGTCATGATCATCTATCACGCCGTCACCAGCGAGGGAATCCGGCGCCGGCGCTCGCCGGCTCGCCGGCCGGGTTGATCCGGCCGGCGGGCCGGGCCCGACCCGCCGGTCACCTATGCGTCCTCGCTTAAATAAGCGTGCACTGATATAAAGGCCTGGTGCATGCCTTCGATGTGCTCGGCGATCCGGTGCGGCGCCGGATCCTCGAACTGCTCGCCGGCGGCGAGATGCCCGCCGGCGGGCTCTCCGACGTGATCCGCGCCGAGTTCGGCATCTCCCAACCGGCCGTCTCCCAGCACCTGAAGGTGCTGCGGGACAACGGCTTCACCACCGTGCGACCGGAGGGGACCCGCCGGCTCTACGCCGTGGACCCGGCGCCGCTGCGCGAGGTCGACGACTGGCTCGGTCACTTCCGCCGGTTCTGGACCCCGCCGCTTCAGGCGCTCGCCACCGAGCTCGCCCGGGGCAAGCGCGAACGGCGGCTGCGCGAGCAGCGCGCCGACGCTCCCGACGACAGGAGAGAATCATGATCGAAGCGACCAGCCAGCTCAACGCCGTGCGCCGCCAGGTGGGCCAGCGGACGCTGGAGGCCGGCGAGGCCCGGGTGGCGACCATCAGCCAGACCTACGACGCGCCGCTGGAGGACGTCTGGGACGCCTGCACCAACCCCGAGCGCATCCCCCGGTGGTTCCTGCCGGTCAGCGGCGACCTGCGCCTGCACGGCCGCTACCAGTTGGAGGGCAACGCCTCCGGCGTCGTCGAGCGCTGCGACCCACCGAAGAGCTTCGCCGCCACCTGGGAGATGATGGGCGAGGTGAGCTGGATCGAGGTCCGGCTGACCCCGACCGGCGACGGTCGCACCCGGTTCGAGCTGGAGCACATCGCGCACGTCGACCAGGAGCGCTGGGACCAGTTCGGCCCCGGCGCGGTCGGGGTGGGCTGGGACCTGGCCCTGCTCGGCCTGGCCACCCACCTGGCCGACGACGGCAGCGGGGTCAGCCCCGAGCAGAGCGAGACCTGGAGCGCCTCCCCGGAGGGCCGGGCGTTCATGTCGACGGCCAGCGACCGGTGGGGGGAGGCGAGCATCGCCGCCGGCACCGACCCCGCGGCGGCCCGAGCCGCCGCCGGGCGTACCACGGCCTTCTACACCGGCACCCCGGAGAGCTGACCCCGGCCGCCCGAATCCGCCTGATACCGCAGGGTCATATTGATGACTCTGCGGTATCACGCCCGTCCGAGCATCCTTCCCCGCATCGGGACGCCGGGGCGGTGGGCCGCGCGGCTTCGCCCCGGGAATCCCCGCGCCGCCCGTCCGAGGGCCCACGCCCGGGCCGGTAACGTGCAGCGGCATGAGTGGCGTGCCGTACTCCCACTGCTCCTACTGCGGGGCCGCCTACCCGGCGGAGGCCGGCTGGCCGCGGATCTGCGCGGTCTGCGGCCAGACGGTCTGGCGCAACCCGCTGCCCGTCGCGGTGGCGGTGCTGCCGGTCCGCACGGCCGCGGGTCTCGGTGTGGTCGTCGTACGCCGGGACATCGAGCCGGCCCGCGGGCTGCTCGCGCTGCCGGGCGGCTTCGTCGAGTACGGCGAGGAGTGGAACGACGCGCTGGTGCGGGAACTGCGCGAGGAGACGGGCCTGCTCGCCGACGCCGCCGACGCCCGGCTCTTCGCGGTGCACAGCGCCCCGGCCGGCGGCACCATGATGCTCTTCGGCGAACTGCCCGAGCGGCCGGCCGAGGAGTTGCCGCCGTCCGCGCCGACCGAGGAGGCGACCGAGTGGCTGGTGCTCACCGAGCCCACCGAGCTGGCGTTCTCCACGCACACCCGGGTGCTGGCCGACTTCCTGACCCGCCGCGCCGGCTGAGCCGCGCCCCCGCCGCCGGCGGTGACCGCGACGCTCAGTCGGTGCCGGTCAGGTAGCCGGCAGGGACCGCATCGGTGAGCCAGACCCCGTTCGCGCTGCGATAGAAGACGTGTCCGTCGCGGGCCATCGCCGCCGCGTCGATGGTGAGCACCACCACCGCCCCGGTACGCCGGGCGCCCACCCGCCGGGCGGTCTCGACGTCGGGCGACAGGTGGACGTGGTGCCGCCCGCCGCGGTGCAGGCCGGAGGCCCGGATCGACGCGACGGCAGCCGCCCCGGTGCCGTGGTAGAGCGTGTCCGGCGGCGGCAGGGGCACCAACCCGAGGTCGACCGGGATCGAGTGGCCCTGGCTGGCCCGGATCCGCTCCACCCCGTCCGGACCCCGCTCGAGCGCGAACCGCTGCTTGTCGTTGCCGGCCACCACCGCGTCGAGGTCGGCGCGGTCGATCCGCAGCGCGGCGAGGAACTCCCCGACCGGCACCCAGCCCGCCCCGTCGAGCGTGAGGCCGAACCGGCCGGGCTGGTGCCGCAACGCGAGCGACATCCGCTTGCTCAACCTGACCAGATCCGCGTGATCCACCCCGGCATTGTCACCCGAGCACGCCCCCCGGTCACGACCCGTCCCGGCGCAGGTCCTGCGAACGGCCCTGCTACCGGACGCTGAACGTGTCGCTCTTGACGAAGGCCAGGTCGATGGCGGGATCGGTGAAGGTGATCGCACCGGGCGACATGATCGGGACGCCGGCGGGCAACGGCAGGTCGGGAGCCAGCGTGATCGTGAAGCCGGGGAGTCGCCCGACGAAGCGGGTGGCGTAGAGCGCGACGTCACCGCGGGCCGTCACGGCGGCGAGCCGAATGGTCCGGTCCGGTGGGCCCGGCGGCCGCAGCACGACATCCTCGGTGACCGCCTCCTGCATGCTGAACTTCAACGCCGTGAGGGGGCCGTCGGCGGTGGGCAGTTGGACGATCCCTTCCAGCCGGAGCCCGCTCATGGTCACCGTGGAGCCGGTCAGCTTCGTGGGGATCGCCGCGACCAGCGGCTGCCCCGGATCGGCGCTGATCCACGGCAACGCCGTACCGGCGTCGCCGCCGGTCGCGCTCGGGACCGACTTCGGTCGGTCGCAGTCAGCCGGACGGACGCCGCGCGGACCGGACGACCCGGGCGGACTCCCCTGCGGCACGCCCGGGCTCGGGCAGGTAGGTCCGTCCCGCACCGTGGCCGGCACCGCGGACGCCCGCGCCGGGTTGAGCGCGGCGGGCGCCACGGCGGTCACGAGACCGAGCAGTCCGAGCAGCACCGCGACGGTCCTGCGGTCGGGCTTGCGCGGTGGGACGTCACCGGTTCGCCGGGCCGTCCCCGGCCCGCCGGGGTCCTCGTCGGCGGGCGCCCGCGAGACGACGCGCGGACCGCTGCCGTCCCGGCCCGACATCAGCTCGTCGACGACGGCCGGCCACTCCCGCTCGGCGCCGGTCCTGCACCGGGGGCCGGTCGGTCAGGGCCCGGCCCGGCCGCCGGATCGCGCCGCGTCGTCGCCTCGTCCGGTGACTCGTCCCGCGCAGCGTCGGGCGACCCGGCCCGCCCCTCCCCGGTCGACTCGGGTGCCGTCGCGTCGTCTTCGGGCTCCCCGCGTCCGGCCACGGGGGCGGGTTCCGGCGTCCACGCGTAGCCCAGGGCACTGCCCACAAGGCCGAGGATCAGACCGAAGAAGAAGCCGCCGAGGTTGACCCCGATCAGCGAGAAGAGGGCGGTGACCGCGGCGACCACGGCGTAGAGGGCCCGATGCTGCGGCTTGAACCACATCAGCAGCCCACAGGTCACCAGGATGGCGGGGATCAACCAGGAGAGGAAGCCGGTCGGCCCCGTCTGGAACGAGAGCCCGGCGAGCGACATCTGGGTGGTGCCGAAGATCTCGAGCCCGGCCAGGCCGGTGAGCAGGCCACCCCAGAAGGGCCGGGTCCGCCGCCAGTGGCGGAAACCGCCCCGTGCCCGGCGGAACCGGCCGGGCCGGGCCTGCTGGAGTTCGGCGTCTGTCACGCATCCTCCTGCCGGATGAGGAGTGGAGGGTGGGGAGGGCACGCGGAGAGCGTCCTGGCGGCCGGGTTGACCGGCTCAGAAGCATTCCTTGGCGGCCGGGCCGACGTTGACCTTCAGCCGCAGCCCGGTGAGGTTGAACGTCCCGGCCTGGGTGGAGCGGGCCACCTGACGCAGGTTCTTGATGTTCACCGCGTCGGCCTGTTGACCGAAGGCGCCCCGGGGACCCTTGGCACCGGGCGGGCCGCCCTCGAGGGTCGACGCGTCCTGCCCGATGTTGATGTTGGTGAACCTGACGTCGCCCTCGAGCGACTCGACGTCGAGCAGCAGGTCGCTCGCCGTGGCGGGCCGCCCGCCACCGCCGGCGGTGATGGTGAGCACCACGGGAGCCCCCGGCGCCTTCACCGACTGGCACAGGTCGAACAGCCGCGCGTCGCGGATACCGGTGACGGCCACCGGATGCTCCGTTCCGTCGACCTCTCTGGCGACCCCGCCGTACTGGACGAAGCCCTCCCCCTGCAACTCCGAGGCCGATACCTTGAACGTCTGCCCGGACACCGCGAACGAGGCCGCGATCGCGCCGTTGGCCATGCCGAAGACGATCCCGGCAGCGACAGCGCTCGCCGGCACCAGCATCGCGGCGAACCTTCGCCACCGGGTACGTCCCACGGGGTTACCGATCCGTTCCTGCACGATTGCTCCTCGGGTGGATGTCGCGCGGTCTTCCGGACGGATGTGGTGGTCGCGCACGGCGCCTGGCCACCTGTCGTCGGGCAGGGCGATGGGTTCCGGTGTGACGGCGCAAGTGCCGCCCATCACAGGGCCCGCCTCCTCGACGCTAACACAGAGTGGATTTCTCGGGGCTAATTTCTCACCGAGCGTAAGCTGTCCCTGATTTCGCCGGGTGGGGCCTTCGGAACGGTTCTCCGCTATCACCGGCGACACCTTCGCCCCGCAGGCCACGACTTCCGGCGATGTCCTGCGCCATCACCCGGGCGACATCGATGATGCCCCTAGCGGTTCCTCCTGCTCGGCGGCGCGCAAGGCGGTCGTGCAGGTTGCCGGAGGCCGGATCCGGCCCATCGTCCGATCCGGACCAGCAGCGCGAAGGGCGCGACACGCGCCGGAAGACCACCTTCGGTCCGCCGCAGGAGCCGTCGGACTTCGCCTGCTGCCGTTCGGACGGTCGGGCCATCCGGGAGCGCAGCCCACCTGCGGGAGACGTCGGGGCGAAGAGAGCGCGGGCGGCAGGCCCGGAAGGCAAGACAGGGAGACGCATTCCGGCTGGGGAGCTTCGTGATGGTCAGCGTGAACGCTCCGCTCCGGACCGATCTCGAAAGGTCACTCCATGTTCGCACGCAGGGCGTACCATCTCATCCCCGCGCTGGCGATGGCGCTGGGTGTGTCCGCCGTGGCCGTGGCACCCGCGTCACCTCCGGTCGCTGCGCCCGCCGAGGCCTGCACGAAGAACCCGAGAAGCAAGAGCGGCCGGGAGGACGACGCCGTCGTCGAGAAGTTCATGGTGGCCGCCGCCCATCCGCTCGCGGCCGAGGCCGGTTGCAAGATCATACTCAAGGGCGGCAGCGCCGCGGACGCCGCCGTGTCCGTTCAGGCGGTCCTCGCTGTCGTGGAGCCGCACGCCTCCGGGCTCGCCGGCGGCACGCTCATCAACCACTGGGACAAGGACAAGCGGGACATCCGGTTCTTCGACGGCATGTCCAGAGCGCCGCGGAACGTGACCGAGAATGTGCGGACGCCCACCGCGCAGGAGGCCGAGGATCTCGGCACTGATCGCTTCCCGAACGACGCCTCGGCGACCGGACGCGCGTTCGGCGTTCCCGGCACCCTGCGGGTGCTCGCGGAGGTGCACGAGTTGTACGGCAAACTCCCGTGGAACCAGCTGTTCGACGACGCCATCAGGTTGGCCAAGGACGGGTTCCCGATGTCCCCGAACCTGCACGACGGTTTCGAGGAGCGTTTCAACGGGCGGAAGCGCTGCAACTACCCCGACCTGCGCCCCCGCTACTGCAACGGCGACGAGCCCAAGCCGGTGGGCAGCACCCTCTACAACCCCGAGATCGCCGAGGTGCTGCGGCTGGTGCGGGACGGGGGCGCGGAGGCGTTCTACGACCCCAACGGCGAGATCGCCCCGACCATCGCCAAGCACGCGGCGAAGGGCCCGATCAAGCTCAAGGGCAACACGGCAGGCCCGGTGGTGATCCCCTCCCTGATCACCCCGCAGGACTTCGCCGACTACACCCCGATGGAGCGCACCGAGATCTGCCGGAAGCCGTTCGGCGTCTCGGTGTGCACCTCACCGCCCCCCGCGTTCGGCGGAGTGACGGTCCTGGAAGAGCTCGGCCTGCTCGAACGCGGCGACGTGAAGAAGACCGACCCGGGCTCGGCCACCCGAATCCATCTGTCGCTGGAGGCCAGCCGATTGGCGAATCTCGACCGTCGCGCCTACATCGGTGACCCGGACTATCACGGCGTGCCCGTGGACGGTCTCCTCGACGACAAGTATCTCGACGACCGTTTCTCCCTCTTCTCCCGCGATCGGGCGGTCCGACCGGTCGAACCGGGTGACCCGCCGGGAGTGCGACCCGAACCTCCGGTGGTGGGCGACGAACCTGCCACGGTGGATGTCGGCGACCCGACGAGCAACGTGAGCATCGTCGACGCCGAGGGCAACGCCGTCTCCATGACGACCACCAACAACAGTCACTTCGGGTCGCACCTGGAAGTCCAGGGGATGATTCTCAACAACGCGTTGAACAACTTCACGGACACCGCGTCGGTCTCACCCGGAAAGCCGGTCAACGTCATGCAGCCGGGGAAGCGGCCCACGGCCTCGATGGCGCCGACCCTCGTACTGGACGGTGCGGGTAAGGAACTGAAGCTGGTGGTGGGCGCTGCCGGCGGCTCCCACATCCCTGACTACGTGGTCCAGACCATCGTGGGAGTGATCGTCGACGGCATGACCCCGGCAGAGGCGATCAACCAGGGCCATTACAGCGGACAGGACATCACCCGCGACTGTGACGGGGAACGGGATGCGCCGTCGGCCATCGAAGCGAACCGGAGAGTGGCCCTACGGATGCCGAGCCTCGTCGAGCGTCGGCACCCTTGTCCCCGGCTCATCGCGCTCGACAGCGGCCTCACGGCGATCGAGATTCGCGGCAAGCAGCTGCTCGGCGCGGCTGACCCACGCCGGGACGGCACCGCCACCGGGGGCTGACGCCCCGCCGGCCAGCCGGCCCCGGCACCGCGCCGGCGGTTGGCGGAGACCGGGCCGTTCCGCCCGACTGCCGTGGCGAACGGGCCTGCACGCGGTTTCATCTCGGCAGGGTGAGGCTGCCTCACCCAGCCGAGTTCCACGATCGGGTCATACCGCCCCATCCACCGCATGGCGGGGTCCGGCAGAGGTTCGAGGCATGCCCAGGTTCGTCCCGGTGAGGTGATGCTGGCTCACCCCGTCGAGTCCGATGATCGATTCGACCGTGCAACTTCCGGTGTTCACGGAAGGGAAGGGGTCGCCATGAACAGAAGGAGCGAAGGCGAACAGCCTGCGCCTGACCGGGACACAGAGCAGAAGAGCTTTCGTGGCCAGGCTCCCGTGGCGGGGAAGCCGGCCGAACTGCCGCCGGAGGAGATGGTCACCTGGCGGCGGCGCGCCCTGGAGCAGCAGCTACCGGCTGCCGGGTTTCCAGCGGGTTCCGGGACACCCTCGCTGGTCTACCTCTGGGCGACGATGTTCCTGGCGGCGGCCATCGTGCTGGGGTTCGCCCTCAACCACCAGCGGGGCGTGCCCCCCGCGGTGGTGGATTCGCAACGGGACAACGTGTCGAAGGTCGCCACCAGCACGCGAATGACCATCCAGCACTCGGTGGAGGAGCTCGACCAGCGGGTCTCCACCCGGGCACCCGGGACGCCGGACCCCGAACTGCTGAAACAGGCGGTGGGCGACGGAGCCACCTGGAACGGGGCCACGATCATGGAAACCGCCAGCCGTCGCCCGCTGGCGACCCAGGGGCAGCAGCTGCCGCTCGAGCAACTGCCGCCGACGCTGCCCGCGAACGTCTTCCCGGTCACCACGGACCACGGGCCGGCGCTGGTCCGCAGCATCACGCTGGACCAGTCGCGGACGTTGCTGGCGATGCAACCGGTCAACGTGGACGAGTTGCGGCTCAATCCCAAGGCCCGCCAGGGCGTCTTCGTGCTCACGCCGGACGGCAAGAGCACCCTGATGCAGGGAGTCAGTGCCGTCGACGAGGTCCATCTGCCGGTGGTCTTCGGCGAGCTGGCCCAGTCGGACTCCAGCGAGGGCCACCCGATCAGGGTGACCGAGTGGCAGGACCGCCAGTTGGTCGTCTCGTCCGCTCCGGTGGGGAACACCGGGATGACGCTGGCGACGCTGATCGTCGCCGAGGAGGAGGGCGGCACCTCCGCGGTCCGCGGTCTCCTGCTCGGCCTGACCCTGTTGGCGCTGGCGGTGCCGACATTCCTGCTGATGCGGCTGGCGCTGGTCCGTCCCGTGCGCTCGCTGCTCGAGCAGGCCAAGGCCAACGCCTCAGGCGCCGCCCCGGCCAAGCGACATCCGCTGCGGATCGCGGAGGCGCACCGCATCGCCCAGGCGCTGGCTTTCACGTCCGGTGACACCTCGTCGACCAGCGGCTCGCGCACCCGGTGGCGGTGGCGGTGGCGGCCGACCGTGACGCAGGCCCTGGCCGCGGCCACGGTCGTCGCTCTGCTCTGGCCGGCGGCGGCCGCGGCGACCGCCCTCGGCGCGCCCAAGCCGGCGATCCCCGAGCAGCTCGTCAAGGACGAGGAGAGCCGGGCCGAGGCGGCGAGCACGATGATGGGTAAGGCGCTCAACAACGGGCTGCAGACGGTGATCCGCGTCTCGCAGACCGCCGAATCGAGCGACCCGGCGCAGCTGACGCCCCTGCTCAAGCACGAGCTGGCCGACAAGCAGCGGTTCCGCAGCCTCTACCTGATGGATTCGAGCGGATCGGTGATCAGCTCGGCCGGGCGCGACCCGCTGCGGAAGGAGCCGCTGCGGGGCGAGGCCGGCATCGACCTGGACGACAAGACCGCCCGCGTCCCGGTGGTCTACGCCTTCCGGGTCGGCGCCAACGGCGTGGCGACGGTGGGTGAGTACAACATCGACTACCTGCTGGAGATGCTGCGCGAGGTGGACGGTCAGGCCCGGATCGTGGACGAGAATCTGCGCACGGTCTTCGATTCGGAGGGCTTCCGCGCCTTCCAGGAGCTGGAGGGCAGCGCCCGTGGCGCCGCGGCCGAGGCACTGAAGGGCGGCACCGTGGGGCGGGCCGAGACGCCTGGGGGCGGTGCGGCGCTGATCGCCGCCGCCGGCTTGAACAAGCCCAACACGGTTGCTCCGCTGAAGTGGTCCCTGGTCGTGGAGCAGGACCTGGCCGGACTGCGGCTGCCGCAGAGCGACGGACGCCGGTGGACGCTGCTGGTCGCCGGCGCCGCGACCGGTGTGGTGCTGCTCAGTCAGGTGTGGCAGTACTACGTCTTCGCCCGGCCGCTGCGGCGGCTGGCGACCGAAGCCGACCGGATCCGCGACGGCTCGGTCGAGACGCCGATCCCGCCGCAACGGCACGACGACATCGGAGAACTGGCCATGTGTCTGGAGGTCTGCCGTCAGGCCCGGCACACCGGCACGGATCGGTTGGGCGGTGTGACGCGGCTGCGCGGCACGGAGGACGACCCGACCGTGGTGCTCCCCGAGGTGCCGCCGCCAGCCGGTCCGGGGCCGGTCGCCCCGCCGACCGTCTATCGCGGCGGTCAGCACTCTGCCGGCCGAGACGAAGGGGATTGACGTGGCATATCTATACGTCGTATTCGTCCTTTGCTGCCTGGCTCTGCTCGGCGCCGGGATCGTCGAGCACCGCAACCACGACCGCAACCTGGACAAGATCCCGGACCGCGTGCTGGTCAACGGCATTCGCGGCAAGAGCTCCATCACCCGGCTCTGTGCCGGCGCCCTGCGCGGCGGCGGCCGAACGGTGGTGGCCAAGACCACCGGCACCGCCGCCCGGTTCATCTTCCCGGACGCCAGTGAAGAGCCGGTGCACCGGAAGTTCGGCATCGCGAACGTGGTGGAGCAGATCGGGATCGTGCGGCGGGCCGCCGTCTACCACCCCGACGCCCTGGTCATGGAGTGCATGGCGGTGATGCCGGCGTTGCAGGAGGTCAACCAGAGCAAGCTGATCCGGTCGAACATCGGGGTGCTGTGCAACGTACGCGAGGACCATCTCACCGAGATGGGCCCCACCCTGGACGATGTGGCCCGGTCGCTGAGCCGGTCCATGCCGGTGGGTGGCGTCTGCATCACCGCCGAGCGGGAACGGCTGGCGATCCTGCAAGAGGAGGCCGAGCGGCGCGACTGCCGTCTCATCGCGGTCGATCCCGATTCGGTGACCGACCGCGAGATGGACGGGTTCGGGTGGATCACGTTCAAGGAGAACGTCGCCATCGCGCTGGCCGTGGCCGAGCAACTGGGCGTCGACCGGCACAGCGCGCTGCGGGGCATGTGGGAGGCCCCGCCCGATCCCGGTGTGCTGTCCGTGGCGCGGGTGATGCACGGCAGCAAGCGGATGCGGTTCGCCAACGTCTTCGCCGCCAACGATCCCGAGTCCACCTTCATGAACATCCAGCAGCTGGAGAATCAGCACCTCATCACCCGTCCGCTGACGATGGTGGTCAACTGCCGGCCGGACCGGATCGAGCGCAACGGTCAGATGGGTGAACTCAGCGGCCGGGTGCGACCGGAGAAGATCGTGCTCATCGGCGAGGTGACCAAGAGCGCGCGGACGAGCGTGCCGCCGGAACTTCAGGACCGGGTGGTCGACATCGGCGGCAAGCTCGCCCCTGACCGCCTGCTGGAGGGCGTGATGGCGGAGACGCCGGCGGACTCGTCGATCGTCGCCGTGGGGAACATCCACGGGCAGGGCGAGGTCCTGATCCACAAGCTGGCGGAACTGCCGGGCTGGACCTGCGAGGACGGGTCTCCTGCGGCCTCCACGCTTCGTACGCCGACCGGAGAAAGGATTCAGCGATGACCTTCGGCGGAGAACTCAGCGCCCAACTGGCCACCGCGAGCCTCGGGATCGGCCTGGTGTTCGCGCTGCTGTGCTATCTGACCACGAACCTCTCGCCGGGCGGCATGATCACGCCCGGGTGGATCGCCCTGACCCTCATCGAGGACCAGCTGCAGGCAGTGATCATCGCTGGGATGACGGTGCTCACCTACCTGCTCACCCTGCTGATGCAACGGGTGGTGATCCTCTACGGCAAGCGGCTGTTCGCGGCGATCGTGCTACTCAGCGTCCTGTTGCAGCTGACCCTGTTCGTCATCGTCCAACGTGACCTTCCGCTGCTGTTCGCCCACCAGACGCTGGGCTTCGTCATCCCTGGGCTCATCGCGTACCAGCTCGTTCGGCAGCCGCCGAAGGCCACCATCATGGCGACCGTCATCGTGACCGCCATCACCTTCGGGGTCGCGTACAGCGGCGTCGTGGCCGGCTTCGTGCCGGTGACCTGACCGCAGCCCAGAGCCGAGTCGCGAAAGGAGACGCGGGCATGAAGTACTGGACGTACCTGCGCAGACGGACCGTACTTCTGACTACCGGCGTGTTCGCCCTGCTGCTCGCCGTCGGCGCGGGCACCTACGCGCTGGTGCTGCCGTCGCCGGCGGACCAGACGGAGATCACCCTGGGCACGGGCAAGCCGTCCCAGGGCCCGACCCGCGGCACGTCCGGGTACACCTACCAGCGCCTGACCGAGCCTGATCGTACGGAGATCACCGACTCGTCGGGCGAACCCGTCGCGACCATGACCGACGGCGCGCGGACCGTGCAGATCTACGGTCCGCTCCGGACGTTCGAGGAACCGCGCTTCACCGCCGCCAAGGTCGAGACCAACGTCTGGGTCCGGCTCGCACCGCAGGCGTGGCGGGCGGGCGCCGAACAGGAGCAGTGGTTCATCGACTGGCTCGAGGGGGTGCGCAACGACCGCTCGCCCGACGTGCTGGCGATCGCCTTCGAATATGTCGACGGCGCCCCCGCGAAGAAGGACAACCAGGGACAGCAGTATTCCGGCGACGCGTCGTTCGGGCCACCGGACCCCCTGGACCCCGACGGCCGTCAGGAGCGCTCCGACTTCTACGACTACCTGCAAATGCCGTGGACGTTCCCCGACGGCAAGAACGAGATGCCCGAGCCAGAGCGGGAGCTGGCCCTGGACTGTTCCGGGTATCTGCGGATGGTCTACGGTCACCGGCTCGGATTTCCGCTGCTCGGCACCAACAACCCCGGTGACGGGCTGCCGCGCCGCGCCTACGCGATGGCCGAGGTGGGCCCCGGTGTCGCACTGACGCGGAACACCGGTCAGCGAGCCCGCGGCATCGACCGCCTACTCCCCGGCGACCTGCTGTTCTTCAACGCCCAGCCGGTACCGAGTCGGCAGATCGACCATTCCGGCATCTACCTCGGCCTCGATGACAGCGGTCACCACCGGTTCATCTCCAGCCGTTCGCAGACCGACGGTCCGACGATGGGAGACCTGTCCGGTGAACCCATCCTCGACGGCATGGGTTACTGGCCGGACCGGTGGCGCGCCGCCCGCCGGATCTGAGCCGCCCATCGGGCAGCAGCGGGGCCTCGGCCACGGGCCCCCGCCGCCGGTCGGCACGCCGCTCGGCAGTTCACCCGCGGCCGGTCGGGGATCGCACAGCGATGCCCGACCGGCCGCGCTGGCTGTTGGCAGGTGGTTGAGCGGCGCACCGCGCAGCTGGTCGGCCGCCTGCTGTTCGCTACCCGACCCGGCCAGGCCGGCACGCCGCGGCTGCCTGACGGGCCGCTCAGCCGTCAGCGTGCGCCGTGGGCGAGCCTGCACCCCCGGGCGGGTTCGCCGGCAGCTCCGGGCACCCTGCCGGGCCGCCCGCCCGGAGACGCCGGCGGCTGATTCCGGTCGCCAGCCGGACACTCTGTCGTCGGACGTGCCACAGGGGTCGGGCGGCATGCCGGGCAGGTCGCCGTCCGCGCTGGCGCCAATCGCCGGCTGGGAGCGGTCCCGGAGGCTGCCGGGGCCATGCGGACGCGTCGGCCGACCGTCGGGGCCCGAGGTGGAGGAGGAGTGTAGTACCAACCGCGCCGGCCTGCGGGCGTTTTCACGAACCCGGGCCGGGTAATCGTCTGGCGAGAGAGCCGGGAAGCCAATCGAGAGCCCGGGAACCGGGAGCGTCCGGAAACAGCGACCTCCGGCGTACCGCGGGCGTTCTGCTACCTGCGGTGCTTGCGCTTCCGATCCCAGCGGCATCAACCCCGATGGGAGCTTCACGATGAACTCGATCTTCCGCAAGAGCGCGCTGTCGGTTGCCGGTCTGCTGATGACCGGTGGAGCCGTCGCCGTTCCGGCGATCGCCGCCGAGACCGCGCCAGCTAAACCGGCCGTCGCGGTGCAGGCGGAGGAGCCCCCTGGTCAGGACAAGAAGGTGCTCGACCACGATTACCAGCGGCAGCCGAACTCGTACTACTGCGCTCCGGCGGCGACCCGGATCGCCCTGTCCACGCAGGGCAAGACCCCGAGTCAGCGCGAGGTGGCGGAGAAGCTCGGCACCACCAAGGCCGGTACCCAGTCGGCCGACGACACCACCCGCGTGCTCAATGAGATGACCGGCGGCGGCTACGAGACCACCGAGATCGACGGCCCCACCGCCCAGCCGGCACAGGTCGATGAGCTGCGCGCCGACGTGGTCGAGGCGGTCGACGGCAAGCGGGGCGTGGTGGCCAACACCATGGGCACCGCCGTCGACACCGAGGGCCGGCGACACTCGTTCCCGGGCGGACACTACGTGACGATCATCGGTTACCGCGACAACGGTGAGGTGGTGCAGATCGCCGACCCGTACGACCAGCGGAAGCACTACTGGATGAGCGACGACAAGGTGGCCACCTGGATCGCTGAACGCGGCTACTCCAGCTGACGCAGCGTCTCATGGTCGTGGCCCGGGCTCCCGGCGGGAGCCCGGGCCACGGCTTTCCCGCGCCCGACGCTGGGCGCCCCAGCCGTCCGTCGTCAGGCGGCGGTGCGGTCCGCGGTCGGGCGGCGCCGGCGGGCCGGATCGGTCAGCGCCGGCGGGCGCCAGACGCCGTCGGGGGCGTACAGGTTGGTGCCGGGCGGGACGATCTCGTCGATCCGGTCCAGGATGGCGTCGTCGAGGGTCAGGGTGGCGCCGGCGAGCAGCCCGTCCAACTGGTCCATGGTGCGCGGGCCGATGATCGTCGAGGTGACGCCCGGGTGCGCGACGGTGAACGCCACCGCCAGTTCCGGCAGCGTCCGGCCGAGACCGGCGGCCAGCTCCACGAGCTGCTCGACCGCGCGGTACTTGGCTTCGTTGCCGGGCAGCGCCGGGTCGAAACGGGCCGGGGTCAGCGCCGGGCGACCCGCCGTCAGGTCCACCGGCCGGCCCTCCCGGTAGCGGCCGGAGAGGAAGCCGGAGGCGAGCGGGCTCCAGACCAGCACCCCCATGCCGTACCGCTGACAGACCGGCAGCACGTCGGCCTCGATGCCCCGGGCCAGGATCGAGTACGGCGGCTGCTCGGTGCGGAACCGCCCGAGACCCCGCCGCTCGGCGACGTGGTGCGCCTCGACGATCTCCTCCGCCGGGAAGGTGGAGCAGCCGAACGCCCGGATGGTGCCGGCCCGGAGCAGGTCACTGAGCACGCCGAGAGTCTCCTCGACGTCAGTGGTGTGGTCGGGACGGTGGACCTGGTAGAGGTCGATCCAGTCGGTGCCCAGCCGGCGCAGGCTGTCGTGCACCGCCCGCAGGATCCAGCGGCGCGAGTCGCCGCCCCGGTTGGGCCCCTCGCCCATCGGGAAGTGCACCTTGGTGGCGAGCACCACGTCGTCCCGCCGGCCCCGCAGCGCCCGGCCGACGATCCGCTCGCTCTCCCCGGCCGAGTACATGTCCGCGGTGTCGACCAGGTTGATCCCCCGGTCGAGCGCGGCGCGGATGATCCGGACGCAGTCGTCGTGGTCGGGGTTGCCGACCGCGCCGAACATCATCGTGCCGAGGGCGTGGACGCTGACCTCGATGCCGGTGCCGCCCAGTACCCGGTAACGCATGGTGGTGCTCCTCGCGGTGTCCGCCCCGGCGGCGGATCCGCCGGCGGCGCCGCCCACGCTAGGAATTCGAGTGCGCTCGAGGTCAACACCGGGCGGTGCCGCCGTGACGCCCGATCGCCGGACGTACCGGCCCGCGCCTGCCCGCGCCGCCGACTGAGCGGACGTGCCCCGGCCGTGCTGGCCGGTCACCGGGGCACGGCGTCGCCGGCCTGCGGGGAGCCGGCCAGGTAGCCGCTGGCCTGCAGGTCGAACAGCTCGCGGTAGAGACCGTCGGCGGCCATCAGCTCGTCGTGGGTGCCGTGCTGGACCAACCGCCCCTGGTCGAGCACGAAGATCTGGTCGGCGTGCCGGACGTTGGCGAGCCGGTGGGTGATCAGGACGACGGCCCGGTCCGGGTGCCGGCGCAGGTGCTGGAAGAGCGCGTGCTCGGCCCGGGCGTCGAGGGAGGCGGACGGCTCGTCGCAGATCAGCAGCGCGGCGTCGCGGTAGAGCCCCCGCGCGGCGACCAGCCGCTGCCACTGCCCGCCGGACAGGTCGTGGCCGTTCTTGAACTCGCGGTCCAGCAGCGTGTCGTAGCCGTACGGCAGGTTGTCGATCACCTCGTCGGCGGCGGCGGCCCGGGCGGCCTCCCGCACGCTCGGCCCGGACCGACCGGGCGCCCGGTCGTGGCGGCCGATGCGGATGTTCTGCCCGGCGGTGAACGGGAACCGCCACCAATCCTGGGTCATCACCGCCACGTGCTCGCCGACCGCCCGCGGGTCGAGGTCGGCGGTGTCCACCCCGTCCCACCTGATGACGCCCCCGGTCGGCCGGTAGAGGCCGGCGATCAGCTTGGCCAGGGTCGTCTTGCCCGAGCCGTTCTCGCCGACCAGCGCGATCACCTGACCCCGGCGCAGGGTGAGGCTCACCTCGTCGACGGCCGGCTGCTCGGTGTCCGGATAGCGCAGGCTGACCCGGTCGAGCTCGATCACGTCGAAGCCGCCGACGGCCCGCCCGCCGGTGGCCGGCATCCGGCCCCGGGCGCGCTCCAGGAAGTCGCGGTAGTCCTGGTAGTAGAGGGCGTCCTCGTAGAGCGAGTTGGTGGCGAGGACCGCGACGCCGAGGCTGGTCCGCGCGGACTGGATGGCCAGCAGCGCGGTGGCCGCCGCGGCGAGCGCGACCAGCCCGCCGAGCAGCAGCGCGCCGAGGACGGCGTAGACCCCGAACGCGGCGAACCCGGCGACGCTCGCGCCGGCCACCCGGGTGCCGGTCTGCGACCGGACCAGGCGCAGCTGGGCGCGGGTCTCGACGGCCATCACCCGGCGATACTCGGCGATCAGGAACCCGCGCATCTGGTAGGCGCGCACCTCGGCCGCGGTGCGCCGGTTGGCCATCAGGTGCGCCAGCATCCACATCCGCCGGCGGCGGGTGATCCGCGCCAGCATGGCCAGGTACTGCCGGCGGGCCACCCGGACCGCGGTGACCGCCTCCGGCACCGCCGCGAGCAGCAGGCAGGGCAGCAGGATCGGCTGGATCACCGCGACCGCCACCGCGGTGGCGACCATCCCGACCACCCCGGTGACCAGGTTGACCGTGTGGTCCACGATGTACGCCGCCTCGGCCATCCCCCGCTCCCGGGCCCGGTCCATCTCCTCGGCGAAACCGGCGTCGTCGAACGCGGCGAGGTCGACCGCCGTGGTGGCCTCGAACAGGCGCAGCTCCACCTCGTAGTTGATCTGCGGGGTGAGCCGGGCCTGGGCCCAGCCGGCCGCGATCATCAAGCCGCCCCGGGCGGAGACCGCCGCGGCGGCCAGGACCAGCGCCGGCAGTGCCGCGCGCACCCGGTCCGGGGTGGGGCCGGCGGCGAACAGCTCGCGCAGCACGCTGGTCGTGGCGAGCAGCCCGAACGTGGTCATCACCCCGGCGGCGACGTTCAGCCCGATGGAGGCGATCGTGTCCCGGCGACTGGTGGCCCAGGCCAGCGCCACCGCCTCCCGCACCAGCCGGGGCAGCCGGCGGGCCACCGCGCGGAAGCTGGTGTGCGCGAACGCGGTGGCGTGGTGCATCCAGGCGGAGTCCTCCAGCTCCGGCAGGACCGGGCCGGTGACGGTGTCGTCGGTCGGTTCGGCCGGCGGGTCGTCCGGCTCGGACGGGTGGCGCTGGCGGGCCATCGACTCCACGGACCCTCCCCGGGCGGACGCGGGTGAACCGGACGCCGCCCGAGACTACCGACAGCGACCAGGCCGTGTCGTGGCGTGAACGGCGTGTCGAACTCCCGTGCCAACGGCGTGTCGGCCAGGCCGCGTCAGGGCACCGGCTCCGGTCCGGCCGCCGGGGCGACGGTCAGCGGCAGCAGCACCCGGAAGGTGGTGGCGCCGGGGGTCGACTCGACCCGGATGTCGCCGTGGTGCTTGTGGACCACGATCCGGTACGAGATGTCCAACCCCAGGCCGGTGCCGGAGCCGACCGGCTTGGTGGTGAAGAACGGCTCGAAGATGCGCGGCCGCACGTCCGGCGGGATGCCCGGCCCGGTGTCGGCGATCTCCACCGCGAGCAGGTCGCCGTCCCGCCCGGTCCGGACGGTCAGCGTGCCCTGCTCCCCCATCGCGCCGAGCGCGTTGTCGATCAGGTTGGTCCAGACCTGGTTGAGCTCCGCCGCGTACGCCGGCACCGGCGGGAGGCCCCGGTCGTACTCCTTGACCAGCCGGACCCCGGCGGGCAGCTTGCCCTTGAACATCACCACGGTGGCGTCGAGCAGGTCGTGCACGTCGACCACCTGGTACGGCGCCCGGTCCAGCTGCGAGTACTGCTTGGCCGCGCCGACCAGGCCGGAGATCCGGGTGACCGCGTCGCCGATCTCCCGCATCAGCAGCTCGGTCTCGACCGTGTAGGTCAACCACCGGACGGCGGCCGCCAGGTCCGCCGCGCCCACCGCCGCCCGCACCCGGGCCAGCCACTCCTCGTCCAGCCCGCCGGCGACCAGCGTCGGCGCCAGGTCCCAGCCGGCGTCGATCCGCTGCTCCGCCAGCCAGTCGGCCAGGGCGTCCTCGGCGTCCGCGGCGGCCATCGGGCTCAGCTGCGGCGCGGCGGCCACCCGGGCGACCGCCTCCTCCTGGAGTTCCACCAGCGTGTGCAGCGCCCGCCCGTCCAGCCGCCCGTCGGCGATCATCGCGAGCTTGTGCCGCATCCCGGCCACCCGGTCGCGCAGCACCGAGGTGGCCCGGACCGCCGCGGCGGCCGGGTTGTTCAGCTCGTGGGTCAGCCCCGCCGACAGGGAACCCAGCGCCAGCAACCGTTCCCGCTCGCCGACGATGGTCTGGGCGTTCCGCATCCCGATGAAGAGCCCTTCCAGCAGGTGCATCGCCATCGGGAACCAGGAGCGCACGGCGTACGCGAAGCTCTCCGCGGGGAGCACGAAGAACTCCGCCTCGTCGACCGCCCGCAACGTGTTGCGGTAGACCTGCTCGGCCTCGTCGTCGAGGTACGCCTGGGTCGCCCCGCCGTACACCCCGCGCTGGCCGGTCCGGGTCACCTCCACCTCGTCGCCGTGCACCCGCCGGCTCAGCGCCACCGCCCCGCGGAGCAGGACGAAGAAGCAGGTCGCCGGCTCGCCCTCGGCGTAGACCACGGTGCCGGCGGCGCGCTGCTCCACCCGGCCGTGCTCGGCCAGCCACCCGAGCTGCCCGTCGTCGAGCGCCTCGAACAGGAACAGGGTGCGCAGCTCGTCGGGGGTCAGCCGGTCGGTCGGGGTGGTCACTGCGCCTCCAGGTAGCGGTGCACCAGCGAGACCGCCATCGCCCCCTCGCCGACGGCGGAGGCGACCCGTTTCACCGACTCGGCCCGGACGTCGCCGGCGGCGAAGACGCCCGCAGGCTGGTCTCCAGGTGGTACGGGTCCCGTGACAGCGCCCAGCCGGCCGGCCGCCGGCCGTCGGTGACCAGGTCGGGCCCGGTGACCACGAAACCCCGCCGGTCCCGGACCAGCACCCCGTCCAGCCACTCGGTGCGCGGCTCCGCGCCGATGAAGATGAACAGCCAGGACGCGTCCACGGTGCGGGTCTCGCCGCTGCGCGTGTCGCAGAGGGTGAGCTGTTCCAGGTGGCCGCTGCCGGATCCGCCGGCCACCACGGTGTGCGGGTGCACGACGATGTTGTCGATCCGGTCGAGCTGGTCGATCAGGTATCGCGACATCGAGGCGGTGAGGTCGGCACCGCGAATCAGCAGGTGCACCCGCGCGGCGTACCGGGCGAAGTGCACCGCGGCCTGGCCGGCCGAGTTGGCCCCACCCACGATGTAGACGTCCTGCGCCGCGCAGCTCGGCGCCTCGGTGGCGGTGGAGCCGTAGAAGACGCCCTGCCCGGTGAACTCGGCCAGCCCGGGGGCGTCGAGCACCCGGTAGGACACGCCGGTGGCCAGCACCACGGTGTGCGCGGCGATCTCGGTGCCGTCGCCGAAGCGCAGCAGCCGGGCCGAGCCGGCCTCGGCCAACCCCACCACCTCCCGCGTGCTGAGCAGCTCGGCGCCGAACTTCAACGCCTGCCGGCGGGCCCGGTCGGTGAGCTGCGCGCCGGAGACCCCGTCGGGAAAGCCCAGGTAGTTCTCGATCCGGCTGCTCTGCCCGGCCTGCCCGCCGGTGGCCCGGCGTTCGACCAGCACGGTGCGCAGCCCCTCGGAGGCGCCGTACACCGCCGCGCCGAGGCCGGCCGGGCCGCCGCCGACCACCACCAGGTCATAGAAGTCGGCAGCGGGCACCACGGTGAGCCCGGCCAGCCCGGCCAGCTCCGCCTCGGTCGGGGCGACCAATGCCTTGCCCTCACCGGTGACCACCAGCGGCAGGTCCGCCTCGGTCGCCCCGGCCGCGGCGAGCAGCCGGACGCCCTCCGGGTCGTCGGCCAGCAGCCAGCGGAACGGTACCAGGTTGCGGGCGAGGAAGTCGCGCACCGTGAACGACGGGGCCGACCAGCGGTGCCCGACCACCCGGATCTCGGTCGCCGTGGCGTCCGGGCTGGCCGCCCACGCCTGCAGCAGCGTGTCCACCACCGGGTACAGCTTCTCCTCCGGCGGATGCCACGGCTTGAGCAGGTAGTGGTCCAGGTCGACGAGGTTGATCGCGTCGATCGCGGCGTCGGTGTCCGCGTACGCGGTGAGCAGCACCCGGCGGGCGGCCGGGAACAGGTCCATCGCGGCCTCGAGGAACTCGATGCCGTTCATCTCCGGCATCCGGTAGTCGGCCAGCAGCACGGCCACCTGCTCGCCACGGAGTTTGATCTCCCGCAGCGCGGTCAACCCGTCCGCGCCGGAGGCCGCCCGGACCACCCGGTACCGGTCGCCGTAGCGGCGGCGCAGGTCGCGGGCGACCGCGCGGGACACCGCCGGGTCGTCGTCGATGCTCAGGATCACCGGGTTCGCCATGGCGTGATCCAACCACCCGCCGACCGGGCGGCGCACCACCGCCAGGGCGGGGACGGTCGGCCGCGTCGCGCGGCGGCACGGTTGACCTGCCCCGGGACGGGTAGACGGTGCCGGCGCCAGGTGGCCGGCGGCACCGGCCGGAGACGTCTCGGGGGGCCGATGTCCGATGGACCGGCGACGTCGTACGACGTCGTGGAGCTGCGGGTGCACGGGGTGTCCGGCGCGGGCGCGGACCAGGTGCTGGACCGCCCGAACGTGACGCAGGTGGCCGGGGACCGCAGCGGCGGCTTCTTCCGGCCGCGCCCCGGCTACCCGGACACCCGGGGGTCGGCCGGCGTGGTGCTGGAGGCGTACCGCTGGAGCGACCTGCCCTCGGGCACCGCGACCCGGACGCTGTCGCTGGTCTTCCTGCTCCCCTTCATGCTCTGCAACGTGGCGATCTGGATGCGTCCGGGCGGCCGGGGTCGCAGCGAACTGGTGATCAAGGCGCTGTGCCGGGTGCTGGCGCTGTCGCTGACCGCCCTGTACGTGCTCTCCATCGTCGGGGTGGCGCTGGACCTGGTCGCCTGGCGGTGCCTGGCGTCGCCGCAGTGCCTCGCCGAGCGCTCCTGGCTGTCCTGGTTGGGCGGCCGGCCGGTGGGGCTTCGGCTGGCCGTGCTCTCGATCGTCCCGATCGCCGCGATCGGCCTGGTCTGGCGGCTCGGCGCCCGCCCGGGTCGCAACTTCGACGCGTTCCGGGCGCCGCACGCCACCACCGCCGTGCACCACCAGCTCAGCGCCGTGGGCCAGTGGGACGCCGCGCCGCTGGTCGGGCGGCTGCGGTCGATCCATGTCGCGGTCGCGCTCGGAACGCTGGACGCCGCCCTGCTCACCGCGCGGGCCCGGTCGGACGCCTCCACGGCCACCGTCACGCTCGCGGCGGCCACCGGCGCGGTGCTGGTGGCCTGTCTCGTGCTGGTCTGCACGCACGCGCTGATCGACCAGGCCGACGTGGGCCGGCGGGTCGACCGGGCGGCCCGAGGGCTGCGGTTCACCGCCGGCGGGCTGACCGTGCTGGTGCTCGGCATGGTGGCGGCGCAGCCGACGCGCTGGCCCGCCACGGTAGGCCTGCCCGGGCACGGCGAGATGGTCGCGTCCCTGCTGGTCGTCCAGACCGTCCTGCTGGCCGGGCTCGGGGCGGTGGTGCTGTGGCTGCGGGTCCGCCGCCGCCACCGGCCTGGCGGTGGCGTTCTCCGCCGAGTTGGTCTACCGGGTGGCGGACTTCCTCGACCGCAACGAGCCGACCGCGGACCGGGTGCAACTGAGCCCGCCGCTGATATACAAGTGGGCGATCTTCGGCTTCTTCCTCGCGGTGCTGGCCATGCTGCTCGCCGCCGCGCTGGTCACCGTGGTCACCCGGCGCGGCCGGCTGCGCACGGCCGCGGCGAGCGTCGCGCGGGACTTTCCCGACGCCCCGCCCGAGGCCGCGGCCCGGCTGCGGCAGGTCACCCGGACGATCGCGCGGGCCCGGTTCACCGAGCGGTTGGAACCGCTCGCCGCGGTGTACGCCTGCCTGGCCGCGCTCGGCATGGCCACCAGCGTCCTCGGGCTGCTCGACATCCATCCGGGCGACGCCGTCCAGCGGTATCTCGGGGTGCCGGCCGACATGGTCAACTTCGGCATCGGCATCGGCAGCTACGTGGTCGCGGGCGTGCTGCTCGTCCTGGTGCTGGGCGGCATCTTCGCCTACCGGACGGCCGAGTTCCGCCGCTACATCGGCGTGGTGTGGGACCTGGGCACCTTCTGGCCACGGGCGGCCCACCCGTTCGCGCCGCCCTGCTACGCCGAGCGGGCCGTGCCGGAGCTGAGCCGGCGGATCACCTACCTCGCCGAGAGCGGCGTCGGGGTGCTGCTGGCCGGGCACAGTCACGGCTCGGTGCTGCTGGCCGCGACCGTGCTCCAGCTACCGTCGCACGTCAGCGACCGGGTGGCGCTGCTGACGTACGGGTCGCCGCTGCGCCGGCTCTACACCCGGCTCTTCCCCGCGTACGTCAACGCGGACGCGCTGCGCGAGGTGGGCGACCGGGTGGGCTGGCGGTGGGTGAACCTGTGGCGCGACACCGACCAGATCGGCAGCTGGATCTTCTCCCCGCACCGCCCCGGCGAGCCGCCGGCCGTGCCCGGGCCGGCGGGCACGGTCGACCGGCGGCTGCGTGACCCGTGGGACGTGGTGCCCCCGCCCAGCGACAGCGTCCCGCCGCCGATCCTCGGGCACTGGCCCGGGGAGTCCGACGAACGCTTCGCCGAGGCGGTCCGGGAACTGGCCGAGCGGCTGCGCCGGCAGGCGTACCGCTGACCGCCGGGATCCCGGCGGCCCGGGCGGGCCGGGTGCGCCCGGCGGTCAGACCCGCCCGGCCGGCACGGCGGCGGTCACCTCCACCTCGATCAGCGCGTCGGGCAGGAAGAGCCGGCTCACCTCCACCGTCGTGCTGGCCGGCGGCGGAACGGCGGTGAAGAGCCGGCGCCGGACCACGGCGTAGCCGGGCAGGTCGCCGAGGTCGGTGAGGAACGTCCGGATGTGCAGCACGTCGGCCAGGGTCGCGCCGTGGGCGGCCAGCACCCCGCCGACGATCTCGAAGATCCGTTCGGACTGCGCGACGATGTCGCCCGCCCCGACCACCGCACCGGCGTCGTCGACGGCCACCTGGCCGGCGAGCACGAGCAGGGCGCCGCCGCCGGGCAGGTCGAGGCGGGCCAGGTGGGCGAAACGGTCGCCGAACGGGGCGGCGACGGTGCTCGGGTTGTCGAGGGTGAGCTTCACAGGTACTCCCGGGTGACGAGGGTGGCGATGTCGGCGGTGGGGTCG
>NZ_QGSW01000184.1:0-28738 GCF_003176715.1 Micromonospora sp. S4605 | reverse complement strand
GTCCGCCGGCGGGCGACGCCGGGGTGCGGGCCGGGACCGGCATCGGGCCGATGCGCCTGACCGGCGAGTCGATCGGGTGAGCGCGGGCCGTACCGGGCCGGCCGGCGGCGCGGGGACAGCGTTCGGCGGGCGGGCGGGCGGAGGCGGCGGCCGGCGACCGGATAGCGTCGGGATCGGCCGGCGACGGGCGGTCGGCGGCGCGGAACTCGGGAGGCGGCATGGCCGGAGCGCTTCGGCTCGGTGCGCGGACGTTCGACGCCGGCGACCTGGTGGTGATGGCGATCGTCAACCGCACGCCGGACTCGTTCTTCGACCGGGGCGCGACCTTCGCCGCCGACAGCGCGCTGCGGGCGGTGGAGCGGGCGGTCGAGGAGGGCGCCGAGATCATCGACATCGGCGGGGTCAAGGCCGGCCCGGGAGCCGAGGTCGACGTGGCCGAGGAGATCCGCCGGACGGTGGACACCATCGCCGCCGTCCGGGCCGCGTTCCCGGAGGTGGTCATCTCGATCGACACCTGGCGGGCCGAGGTGGCGGTGGAGGCGGTGGCCGCCGGGGCCGACCTGCTCAACGACACCTGGTCCGGCGCCGACCCGGCGCTGGCCCAGGTGGCCGCCGACACCGGCGCCGGGCTGGTCTGCTCGCACGCCGGCGGGCTGGCGCCGCGGACCCGGCCGCACCGCGCGGCCTTCGACGACGTGGTGGCCGACGTGCTCGCCACGGTGACCGGGCTGGCCGACCGCGCGGTCGCGCTCGGCGTACGCCGGGACGGCATCCTGATCGACCCGGCGCACGACTTCGGCAAGAACACCCGCCACTCGCTGGAGATCACCCGCCGGCTGGACGAGCTCACCCGCACCGGCTGGCCGGTGCTGGTCGCCCTGTCCAACAAGGACTTCGTCGGCGAGACGCTGGACCTGCCGGTGGCCAAGCGGCTGGAGGGCACCCTGGCGGCCACCGCCGTCTCCGCCTGGCTGGGCGCCCGGGTGTTCCGGGCCCACCAGGTCCGCCAGACCCGCCGGGTGCTCGACATGGTCGCCTCGATCCGGGGCGACCGGCCGCCCACGGCGACCCGCCGCGGCCTCGCCTGACCGCGCCGGGCGGTCAGGCGCCCGCCGCCGGGGCGAGGTCCCGCCGGACGGGTCGGATCCCGGGCGGGCGGTTCAGGTCCAGCGCAGGATGTTGCGGCGCCACGCATAGAGGATGCCGAGCGCCAGCACCGCCACGAAGATCGCCATCTCGACCACGGTGACCATCCCGAACCCCGGCCGGTCGAAGACCACCGCCCAGGGGAAGAGGAAGACCGACTCCACCGCGAACAGCACGTACAGGTACGCGTACACGTAGTACCGGATCTGCATCTGCGCCCAGTCGGCGCCGACCGGATCGAGGCCGCACTCGTAGCTGGCCCGCTTCCCCGGCGGATCGGCCGGACGGGCAGGACGTAACACCCGGTTGGCCGA
Organism: Micromonospora sp. S4605; assembly: GCF_003176715.1. Taxonomy (NCBI): domain Bacteria; kingdom Bacillati; phylum Actinomycetota; class Actinomycetes; order Micromonosporales; family Micromonosporaceae; genus Micromonospora; species Micromonospora sp. S4605. Next base: position 27,278 of record NZ_QGSW01000184.1, on the reverse strand, counting down.
GAACGCCATGACAAAGAAGAGGACGCTGGCGAGCAGCAGCAGCCCGAGCGTCGCGTACGAGCCCAGGTAACCGGTCACGCCGGCAGCCTACCCCCCGGTCCGGGACAGACGGTCCGGACAAGTTACGAATTTGTTTTCCGGTGAGACTAGTGCTCTGGGGCAAATGTCACGAATATGGAGAGGCTCCCACCCCTGGTCACCCGGAGGACAGATGGCCGCCGCAGACGTATCGCCCGCTCGGTGGACGCGCAGCCGGCGGGTCATGCCGCTGCTGGCGATCCCGCTCGTGCTCGGGCTGGCGCTCACCGCGGTGCCCGGGTGGGCGATCGCCGCGCCGTCCGCCGCCCTGGTGACCGCTCCCGGCACCGGGCCCGCGGACGAGCCGGACGAGCAGACGCCGACCGCGGACCCGACGGACACCGGACCGGTGCCGACGACCGCGCCACCGACCAGCCCGGAGACCACCCCACCGGCGACGCCCACCGCCGATCCGGACCCCACCGCCACCGAGACCGGCGCTCCGGCCCCGACCACCGCGGCGCCGGCCACCATCGCGCCCGCCAGCCCCGGGCCGGTACCGCCGCCGGTCCGGCCGTCCGCGCCCGGTCCGGGCGCCCCGCCGGCCAGCCCGCTCGGCGTCCGGGTCAGCACCGGCGACATCCAGCTCTCCGGCCGCTACTGGAACGCCGCCAGCACGGTGGCCACGCTCCGGGTCAGCATCACCAACACCGGCACGGCGCGGGCCCGGATCCGGCTCGGCTACACGCTGCCCGGCGGACTGACCGACGCGGGCACCCCGGGTTGCGTCGGGACCGGAGGCGGCGAGCACCGGTGCGGCGAGTGGAGCACCGCGCCGGGCGCGCGGTTCAGCACCCGACTGAAGATCCGGATCAGCGGCACCGCCTGGCGGAACATGCCGCTCAGCGGCTCGGTCAGGGTCACCGCGACCGCGCCCGGCACGGCCGGCTCGGTCACCGACAACGAGGGCTTCGCGGTGCTCTTCCCGCCCGGCCCGCCGGTGCCCGGCATCACGTTGCAGGCCGACGAGGTCGCCTTCGACATCAGCGGCGGGGCGAGCGAACTCGCGGTCCGGCTGGGCAACACCGGCCGGGTGGACGCCACCGGCCGGATCGAGGTGGTCCTGCCGGACGGGGTGAGCGTGCCGACGCCCCCGGCGGGCTGCGCGCCGACGACGGCGGGCCGGATCCGGTGCGCGGTCGGTGCGGTGCCGGCCGGGCGGACCGTCGAGCTGCGCCTGCCGGTGGTCGCGACGCCGGAGGCCCAGCGCGCCGCGCCACTCTCCGGTGCGGTGGTCGGGCAGCTCGACCCGCGCCAGGGGCGGACCCGGCGGGTGCAGATGAGCTTCCGGATCACTTCGGCGGCCGCCCTGACCACCCAGGTCGCCGCGGCGCCCGCGCCGACCGGATCGCAGGGGGTGCTGGCGGCCACCGCACCCGCGCTCGACCGCGCGGGCGGCGGGTCGAGTTCGGTGCAGCGCACCGCGATCCTGCTGATCGTGGTCTCCGCGCTGCTGGTGGTGCTCGCCCTGACGCTGGCCACCGTCTCCCTGCGCCGTCGGATGACGGCACCGGCGACCAAGCCGACGGTGACGCCCGCAGCGCTGGAGTGACCCGCCCGACGGCCCCGAGGCCGCTTCGACGGCCGCGAGGGGGCGGTCCGCGACCGGTGATCTGAATTACGGCGGGCACGGCAAAACGCCCTAGTACCGGACAAAAGGCGGCCACTTCCGGTCTCAGTCGGCGGACCTCCCGGGAGGTTGGCCGGTCGATCCGACGTAGGCTCTCAGATGAGGAACGACAGCGGGCCGGACCAGTCACGGACGGCCGGTGCGGCGGTGCGTCAAGGAGGTCACGTGGCCGGGCAAGGCGAGGTCACCATCAGTTTCAGCCGCCCGCGCGACCGCGCTGAGCGAAGCGAGGTGCAGGCGTGACCAAGCAGATCCGTCAGCTCGACCGGGTGGTCATCCGGTTCGCCGGCGACTCCGGCGACGGCATGCAGTTGACCGGCGACCGGTTCACCTCCGAGACGGCACAGCTCGGCAACGACATCTCCACCCTGCCGAACTTCCCGGCGGAGATCCGGGCGCCTGCCGGGACCCTGCCCGGGGTGTCGAGCTTCCAGGTGCACTTCGCCGACTACGACATCCTCACCCCCGGCGACGCGCCGAACGTGCTGGTGGCGATGAACCCGGCCGCGCTGAAGGCCAACCTGCCCGATCTGCCCCGCGGCGCGGACATCATCGTGAACACCGACGAGTTCACCAAGCGGAACCTGGCCAAGGTGGGCTACCAGGCGAACCCGCTGGACGACGATTCGCTGGCCGGCTACGTGGTGCACCCGGTCGCGCTGACATCGATGACCATCGGCGCCCTCGCCGACCAGGCGGTGTCCAAGAAGGACGCCGAGCGGGCCAAGAACATGTTCGCGCTCGGCCTGCTCTCCTGGATGTACTCCCGGCCGTACGAGTCGACGCTGCGGTTCCTGGAGCGCAAGTTCGCGGCCCGGCCGGAGCTGGTGGCCGCGAACGTCGCCGCCTTCCGGGCCGGGTGGAACTTCGGTGAGACGACCGAGGACTTCGCGGTCCGCTACGAGGTCAAGCCGGCGAAGATGCAGCCCGGCACCTACCGCAACATCACCGGCAACGCCGCCCTGTCGCTCGGTCTGGTGGCCGCGGGCGTCCGCTCGGGGCTGCCGGTCTTCCTGGGCGCCTATCCGATCACGCCCGCCTCGGACATCCTGCACGAGCTGAGCAAGCACAAGAAGTTCGGTGTGCTCACCATGCAGGCGGAGGACGAGATCGCAGCGGTCGGCGCGGCGCTGGGCGCGTCGTACGGCGGCTCGCTGGGCGTGACCACCACCTCCGGTCCCGGTGTCGCGCTGAAGAGCGAGACCATCTCCCTGGCGGTGGCGCTGGAGCTGCCGCTGGTCATCGTCGACGTGCAGCGGGCCGGGCCGTCGACCGGCATGCCGACCAAGACCGAGCAGGCCGACCTCAACATGGCGCTCTACGGGCGGCACGGCGAGGCGCCGGTCGCGGTGATCGCGCCGAAGTCGCCGTCCGACTGCTTCTACGCGGCTCTGGAGGCGGCCCGGATCGCGCTCACCTACCGCACGCCGGTGATCCTGCTGTCGGACAACTACGTGGCCAACGGCTCCGAGCCGTGGCTGCTGCCCGACGTGGAGTCCCTGCCCGACCTGCGGGTCGAGTTCGCCACCGAGCCCAACGGCGAGGACGGCACGACCTTCCTGCCATACCTGCGGGACCCGCAGACCCTGGCCCGGCCGTGGGCGATCCCGGGCACGCCCGGCCTGGAGCACCGGATCGGCGGGCTGGAGAAGGCCGACAAGACCGGCGACATCTCCTACGACCCGGCCAACCACGACTTCATGGTCCGCACCCGCGCCGCCCGGATCGAGGCGATCCCGGTGCCGGACGTCGAGGTCGAGGATCCTGACGGCGACGCCCGCGTCCTGGTGCTCGGCTGGGGTTCGACGTACGGGCCGATCGGCGCGGCCTGCCGGGCGCTGCGCCAGCGCGGGCTGCCGGTCGCGCAGGCGCACCTGCGGCACCTGGCGCCCATGCCCGCCAACCTCGGTGAGGTCCTGCGCTCCTACGACCGGGTGGTCATCCCCGAGATGAACCTCGGCCAGCTGGCGCACGTGATCCGGGCGAAGTACCTGGTCGACGCGATCGGCTACAACCAGGTCCGCGGCCTGCCGTTCACCGCCGCGGAGCTGGAGACGATGCTGGAAGAGGTCCTGAAGAATGTCTGAGCCCATCGCGCTGAAGCTCACCGCCAAGGACTTCAAGTCCGACCAGGAGGTGCGCTGGTGCCCCGGCTGCGGCGACTACGCCATCCTCGCGGCCGTGCAGCAGTTCATGCCCGAGCTGAACATCCCGCGCGAGCGCATCGTGTTCGTCTCCGGCATCGGCTGCTCGTCCCGCTTCCCGTACTACATGAACACCTACGGGATGCACTCCATCCACGGCCGCGCCCCGGCGATCGCCACCGGCCTGTCCGCCACCCGGCCCGACCTGTCCGTCTGGGTCGTCACCGGTGACGGCGACGCCCTCTCCATCGGCGGCAACCACCTGATCCACGCGCTGCGCCGCAACGTCAACCTGAAGATCCTGCTGTTCAACAACCGGATCTACGGGCTGACCAAGGGGCAGTACTCCCCCACCTCCGAGGTCGGCAAGATCACCAAGTCGACGCCGGTCGGGTCGGCGGACGCGCCGTTCAACCCGATCTCCCTCGCGCTCGGCGCCGAGGCGACCTTCGTCGGCCGCACCATCGACTCGGACCGCAAGCACCTGCAGTCCGTGCTGCGGGCGGCGGCGGAGCACCAGGGCTCGGCGTTCGTGGAGATCTACCAGAACTGCAACATCTTCAACGACGGCGCCTTCGACCAGCTCAAGGAGCCGGCCACCCGGGACGACTACCTGATCCGCCTGGAGCACGGGCAGCCGATCACCTTCGGCAGGGACGGCCAGTTCTGCGTCGTCCACCCGCCCGGCGGGTTCGGCCTGGAGGTACGGGAGACCGCGGCCACCAGCCCCGACGAGATCGTCGTGCACGACGCCACGGTCACCGACCCGGCCTACGCGTTCGCGCTGTCCCGGCTGCCCGGCCTCGACCTGCGCAACACCCCGATCGGCGTGTTCCGCTCGGTCCAGCGGCCGTCCTACGACAGCGTCGTGCAGGAGCAGCTCGCCACCGCCCGGGCGAAGGTCACCGACACCCCGGAACAGCAGCTCGCCGGCCTGCTCAACAGCGGCGACACCTGGACGATCATCTGAGCCGGCGCTGAGCCCACGACGAAGGGTGGCCGTCCCCGCGCGGGGACGGCCAGCCTTTCCGTTGTCCGGGCGGCACCTCAGCCGACTCGGGCCGGCACCCAGAGCTCGTCGATGGCGCGCTCGGCCGCCGCGAGGCTCTCCTCGTGCAGCGGGATCAGCTCGGCCATGGCCGGGACCACCGGGGCGAGGGTGAGCTCGGCGGTGATGAAGCGCGGCTCCATCCCGGTCTGCGAGATGCCGTGCGGCAGCCAGGGCTCGGCGTGGTCCCAGCCCTCCCGCGGGGTGCCCGCTCCGTAGCCGCCGCCGCGGCTGGTCAGCACGATGAACTCCCGGTCGCCCAGCAGCCCGGCGTTGGTTTCCGGGTCGTACGCGATGCCGGGCGCGATGAGGTGGTCGACCCAGGTTTTCACGCTGCTCGGCGCGCCGTAGTTGTAGAGCGGCAGCCCGAGCAGGACGGTGTCGGCCCGCTTGACCTCGGCCACCAGCCGCTCGGTCAACTCCCAGGACGCCCGCTGCTCCGGGGTGTGCTGGTCGACCGGCACGATCCGGGCCAGGCCGCCGGCCTCGTCCAGGTGCGGCAGCGGCTCCCGGCCGAGGTCCCGATAGGTCACTGTGCCGTCCGGGTGGGCGGCCCGCCAGGCGGCGGCTGCCCGGGCGGTGAGCCGGCGGCTGACCGACTGCTCGCCGCGGATGCTCGAGTCGATGTGCAACAGGTGTGGCATTTGACTAACCCTCCACAGATCGTTTGTGTAGCGCCAACCATTTATAGCAGGCCGATGTTCCGTGGGTGGGTAGACTGGGTCACATGTCTGCCCCGTCGGTCGGCCAGTCGGAGCGCCGGTCGGGGGCGCTCCTGGAGTACCTGGCCCGGCGGATGCGACTGCGCTCGGAATCGGTGCTCGCGCCGCTCGGGCTGCGCCCCCGGCATCTGGTCGCGCTCACCGTGCTGCGCGACGCGGGCGGCATCGGTCAGCAGGCGCTGGCCAGCACCCTGCAGATCGACAGCACCAACATGGTGGGGCTGCTCAACGACCTGGAGGCGGCGCACCTGGTGGAGCGGCGACGCTCACCGGAGGATCGCCGCCGGCACGACGTGTTCCTCACCGAAACCGGGGCGAGCCGGCTCGGCGAGGCCGAGTGCGCCCTGGCCAGCGCCGAGGAGGAGGTGCTCGGCGCGCTGGGTCCGGCGGAGCGCGACCAGCTCTACGAGCTGCTCCGGCGGGCGACCAGCGGAGCGCCGGCCAGCTGCGCCGCGGCGGTCACCGACGAGGCGGAGCTGGACGCCAGCTGCTGAACCGGCCTACCGGCAAGCCGAGCCCCGACAAGTCCGACCGGGTTGGCCCGGACGGGCGCGTCACCGCCGGGCCAGCCGGCCCGCTGCCGGCCGGCACCGGATGACACCGGGTCTGGCCGTCCGGACGGTCAGCTCGTCGGAGCCGCCTGCGGCCGGTCGTCGCGGACGTGCACCAGCATGTCGCCGGTCTCGATGACCGCGCCGGCCCGGTCGGCCAGGGTGACCACCTTGCCCCGCCGGACCAGGGCGATGACCAGCGAGTCCAGCTCGCGGGGCGAGCGGCCGACCTCGTGGCGCTCGGCCGAGCGCATCGCCAGCGCCATCCCCTGCCCGGGCGTGAGCAGATCCTCCACCACGTCGATCAGCGGCGGGGCGGAGGTGGAGAGCCCCAGCAGCCGCCCGGCGGTCGCCGACGAGACGATCACGTGGTGCGCGCCGCTCTGCTTGAGCAACGGGGCGTTCTCAGCCTCCCGGGCGGCGGCGATGATCCGCACCTGTCCCGCGGTGAGCTGGCGTACGGTCAGCGCCACCAGGACGGAGGCGTCGTCGCTGTCGGTCGCGATGATCACCGCCTTGGCGTGCCGCACGTGCGCCTCGTTGAGCACCGAGGAACGGGTCGCCGAGCCCTCGATCGCCACCAGCCCGGCCGAGGTGGCCTGCCGCAGCGCCGGGCCGTTGCGTTCCACCACCACGATCCGCGACTTCTCCAGACCGTTCTCCAGCAGAGCGGAGACCGCGCTCCGGCCCTTGGTGCCGTAGCCGCAGATGATGACGTGGTCCTTCACGGTTCTCCTCCACCGCGACAGGCGACGGCCGGTGCGGTACTGCTCGGTCAGGACTTCCAGCGTGGTGCCGACCAGGATGATCAGGAAGAGCACCCGGGCGGGGGTGATGTACAGGACGTTGATCAGCCGGGCGCTCTGGCTGACCGGGGTGATGTCGCCGTAGCCGGTTGTGGAGAGCGACACCACGACGTAGTAGAAGCAGTCGAGGAGGGTCATCCCGTCCTCGTTGACGTCCCGGTAGCCGTCCCGGTCGAGGTAGACCACCGCGACGGTGGCGAGGACCAGCCCGACCGCGGCGGCCAGGCGCAGGCTCAGCGCGCTCAGCGGCCCGCGCCGCTGTGCGGGAAAATGGATCACCGAGGGACCTGCTCCACCGACGCCTGCACGCCCACAACATAGCGGTTTCCCGGGGGGCCGCACGCCCGGGTGGAGATGGCGGGCGACCGGACCGGACCGGGCCGACCGGGACGGCGGAGAGCGGGCATGATGGAGGGGTCCCCGGACGACCGCGAGAGTGAGGCCCGCATGTCGTTGCTGCGACGAGTGATCGGCGGCGTGCTGCGCCGGCTCCGGCTGCGGCAGGGCCGCACGCTGCGTGAGGTGGCGGTGGCCGCCGGGGTGTCGGTGCCCTACCTGTCCGAGATCGAGCGGGGCCGCAAGGAGGCCTCGTCGGAGGTGCTCGCGGCGATCTGCCGGGCGCTCGGCATCCGCCTCTCCGACCTGCTCGAGGAGGCGCGGGACGACCTGCGCCGGGTGGAGCCGCGCATCCCCACCGCACCGCGGGCCGCCCTGGCCCGGTTGGAGCGGGTGCCGGTCACCCGCCACGAGGAGAGCGGCCCCCGCGTCACGGTCGCGCCACGCGCCGGCCGTACCCGGGTCGGCTTCGGCCCTGGTGCCGGCGACCCGAGGCCGCATCTCGGCGAGCCGAGGCCGTACACCGGCGGGTCCGTGGTGCTCACGGTCGGCGTGCCGGCGTACGTCGGCGGCGGGCTGCCAGGGCTCGGCTCGACCGTCGGCGGGGCGGGGCTGCGGGTGCGGCTGATCCCCTCCGCTCCGGCCGGGCGCCCCGGTCCGCGTACCGCCAAGGTGCTGGCCCGGCGGCGGGTCCGGGCGGGCCGGCGGCGGCTGACCCCGGCGTAGCCCGGCCCGGTTCTGCCCACGGCGGATCTGCCGCGGGCAGAAATCCTGGGGTTCCACGGGCGCCGCGCCGGAGGCTGGAAGCGCCGGTCCCCCGGGCGGTTCCGCCGCCCGCCGGCACGGTGGAAGGCGGACACGATGATCTCCAACGGCGTACGGATGCTGGACAGCGGGCAGCCGACCTTCGGTGACCAGGTCTACGAACGGCTGCTCAAGGAGCGGATCGTCTTCCTCGGCACCGAGGTGACCGACGCGACGGCCAACCAGATCTGCGCGCAGATCCTGCTGCTCGCCGCCGAGGACGCCGAGCGGGACATCTTCCTCTACATCAACTCGCCGGGCGGCTCGGTGAGCGCCGGCATGGCCGTCTACGACACCATGCGGTACGTCCGCAACGACGTGGCGACCCTGGCGCTCGGCTTCGCCGGCTCGATGGGGCAGTTCCTGCTCTGCGCGGGCGCCGCCGGGAAGCGCTACGCGCTGCCGCACTCGCGGATCATGATGCACCAGCCGTCCGGCGGGATGGGCGGCACCGCGGCGGACATCACCATCCAGGCCGAGAACATGCTGCACGTGAAGCGGACCATGCAGGAGCTGATCGCCCAGCACAGCGGGCGCACCCTGGACGAGATCCAGACCGACTGGGACCGGGACCGCTGGTTCACCGCCGAGCAGGCCCGCGAGTACGGCCTGATCGACCGGGTGCTCACCACCGTCGACCAGCTCCCGGTGGGTTGACGGCCCGGGCCGCGACGGGGGCGGCCCGGGCGGGGACGCGCGACGGCGGCCGGCGATGGTCCCGCCGGCCGCCGTCGCGTGCCCGATAGGCGACCGCCGGTCGCCGGTCCATCCGTCAGAGCAGGTGGGCGAGGTGCGCGGTACGACGCACGCGGTCCACCGTCGGATGGCGCTAACCGGCGGGAGCCGGCACGGCGCCGGACGCGCCCCCTCGATCGCGTCCGACACCCAACGTGGGAATGTCGTCACGTGCCGGTCCCCCCATAGGGCGGAGCCTATGCGCGGTGGGAACGGCGCGCGCGGGCTCACGGCGCAGCGTCTTGCCGGCAATCTTCGTTACATCGATGGTTGCCTCAGGCGGGCCGATCGTCACCGGGCGTCGTAGCGGGCCCGGGCCGCCTCCACCTCGGCCAGGTGGTTGGTGGCCCACGACTCCAGCCCGGCGACCAGGTCGAGCAGGCTGCGGCCGAGGTCGGTCAGCGCGTAGTCGACCCGGGGCGGCACGCTCGCGTGCACCGTCCGGGTGACCAGCCCGTCGCGCTCCAGCCCGCGCAGCGTCTGGGTGAGCATCTTCTGGCTGACCCCCTCGATCCGCTGGGCCAGCTCGCCGTAGCGCCTGGTGCCCTCGGCGAGGGTGAGCACCACCAGCACGCTCCACCGGTCGCCGATCCGATCCAGCACCTGCCGGCTGCCGCAGTCACGGGCGTAGACATTCGGCTGCACGCCACCACTCTCCATCGGTAAGTCACGCACTCGAAGGTGCCTACTCTCCAACGGGAAGTGTGGGCTCGGTGTTCCCGTTGACGCTGACGACCGACACCGTTCTCGCAAGGGAGTGCTCCATGTCCATCGTCGTCACCGGCGCCACCGGCCACCTCGGCCGCCTGATCGTCGAGTCGCTGCTGCGCCGGGGCGTACCGGCCGGGGAGGTCGTGGCGCTCGGCCGGGACACCGGCCGGCTGGCCGACCTGGCCGACCGCGGCGTGACCGTACGGCGGGCCGACTACGACGATGTCGAGTCGCTGCGCGCCGCGTTCGCCGGTGCGGAGCAGCTGGCGTTCGTCTCCGGCACCGACATCGGGCGGCGGGTCGAGCAGGCCCGCAACGTGGTGACCGCCGCCCAGGAGGCCGGTGTCCGGCTGATCGCCTACACCAGCGCCCCCAAGGCGGACACGTCCAGCCTGATCCTGGCCGTCGACCACCGGGGCACCGAGCAGGTGATCGCGGACTCCGGCCTGCCGTACGTGTTCCTCCGCAACAGCTGGTACTTCGAGAACTACCTCCCACAGATCCCGACGTACCTGGAGCACGGGATCGCCGGCGCGGCCGGGGACGGCCGGATCAGCGGCGCCGCCCGCGCCGACTACGCCGAGGCCGTCGCCGCCGTGCTCACCACCGAGGGCCACGCCGGCCGGGTGTACGAGCTGGGTGGCGCGGGCTTCACGATGACCGAGCTGGCCGAGGAGCTGTCCCGGCAGACCGGCCGGCAGGTCGGCTACACCGACCTGCCGGTGGAGAAGTACGTCGAGGTGCTCGTCGGCGCCGGCCTGCCCCGGGGGTACGCCGAGGTCCTCGCCGACGGGGACCGGGCCGCCGCCCAGGGCGAGCTGCACGTCGAGGGCGACGACCTGGCCAAGCTGATCGACCGGGAGCCGACCACGCTGGCCGAGGCGATCCGCGCCGCGCTCTGACGATCCCGCCCGCTGCCCCGCCCGGTTGTCCGGCGACGCCGGGTGGGGGCGCCCGCCCCCACCCGGCGTTGCTCAGGTCGTCAGCACCACCTTGCCCAGCGCGCGGCGCCCCTCCAGGTCGGCGTGCGCGGTGGCCGCGTCGGCCAGCGGGTACGTCGACACCCGCGGCCGCCACCAGCCCCGGCCGGCGAGTTCCAGCGACCGGCCGGCCAGGCCCGGGATGCCGCCCGGCAGGGCGCGCATCCGCTGGCCCAGCCACCCCACGGTGAGGCCCCGCTCCACCAGGTCCGCCGTCTCGACCCGGGTCGCCGCGCCGGACGACCAGCCGAACATCATGAACCGGCCGCCCGGCCGCAGCAGTTCCAGCGCGGCCCGGCCGACCGCGCCGCCCACCCCGTCCCAGACCAGCGTCACGCCGCCGACCCGCTCCCGGACCCGGTCGGCCCAGTCGGGCAGCCCGTAGTCGACCACGAGGTGCGCGCCCAGGTCGTGCAGCGGCGCCGTCCGGTCGCTGCCCCGCGCCGCCGCGACCACGGTGGCCCCGGTCGATCGGGCGGCCTGGACCAGCAGCCAGCCCATGCCGCCGGCCGCCGAGGGCACCAGGACCACGTCGTCCGCGGTCGGGCGTTCCAGCTCGAAGACGCCGAGGGCGGTCCGGCCGGTGCCGACCGCGGCCACCGCCTCGGGGAAGTTCAACGCCTCCGGTACGGCGAACAGCGACTCGACAGCGGTGACCGCCTGCTCGGCGTACCCGCCCGGCACCATGCCGAGGTGGGCGACCACCCGCTGGCCGAGCCAGGATCCGTCGACACCCGCGCCCACCTGGTCGACCACCCCGGCGACCTCCCGGCCGGGAATCGTGGGCAGTTCGGGCAGCGGCAGCGGGCCGCCGGCCTCGCCCCGGCGCAGGGTCGTGTCGAGCAGGTGCACCCCGCTGGCCCGGACGGCGATCCGCACCTGGCCGGGGGCGGGTGAGAGGTCCGGCAGGTCGTCGAGGACCAGGTTGCCGGGCGGACCGAACTCGTGAAGCTGAATCGCACGCATGAGACGATCCGACAACTTCAAGGCCGGTTGAGGTCAATCCCTGGCGACTGACCTCACAGCTGTCCGGCGTGCCAGCGGACCGACGCGGAGCGCCGTCTTCTTTGCTGGAACGCCGACCGGCCTCCTGTCATTGGAAGCGCCTACCGGGCCTCCTGGCCGCGGTCGGCCGGCTGATGAGGGAATCCCTTCGCCTGCGGCGTACCACGATCAAGTTGGCCTTCCTCTTCAAGCCTTGCAGGATTCTGTCCTTCATCGCAGGGCCTCCCCTCGCGCGTTCGGGCAGGGCGACGCCACACGACGGGCGGGCGGCCCGAGTGACAGCGGCGCGCGGCATTCGCGGACCGCGTACCCGCCGAGCCATCGGTCATTCGCCGAGCCGCAACCGGGCTGGTAACCCCGGGGCTACTACAGCACCACCGGGAGGGGCTCGATCCAGCAGCTCGCCACGTGCGGCTCGACCAGTCGCCTCGCCTCCTCGGCGTCCGCCTCGGTGAGGAAGACGCCCAGGTTGTGGGGACGCCGGCGGCCGTCCTCCTCGGTCACCGCAGTGAGCAGGTGCAGGTGACGGTGCCGGTCTCGGCGTACGCCCACCGGCAGGCCGGTGAGGAACGCCTCCGCGACCTCCTGCGGTGAGGCGATGTCGAGCTCACCGCCGACCCCGAACAGCGGCTTGGCCGGCCACCTCGGGTCGTACGGCGTGAACGGGTTGAAGAACGAGGGTTGCAGGTCCGACAACACGCCCTCGCACCACCCCACGCCGCCGGCGAGGACGTAGCCCATCACCCCCTGGCTCTCCAGCACGAGCACCCGGTGGTGATCCTCCGCGGGGCAATAGTCATCCGGGAGGCCGCCGTAGATCCCCGCGGCCTCCTCCTCGGTCGCGCATCGGATCACCAGTCCCCGGTACGACGCCTGGACCTGCATCGCGTCGGCCAGCCTGAACAGCACCTCGACGGTGGTCGGGAGGCGGGCGTGACCCTCGGGCATCACGTCGGCCCGCAGGAGCAACTGACCATGGGTCGCGGAGTACGCCCACAGCCCGAACAGCCGCTCGCTACGAAAGAGTTCGGCACCGGGGCGGAAGTCCTCGTCGCGCGAGAGCCAGACCCTCGACGTCATCCGGCCACCTTAGACACCGCGACGGCCCAGCCGAAAACGCATTGCCTGGTAACCCAACCGGCGGCAGCCTTCAGAGTGATCGAGACGCGTGCCCTCAGTGAGGGCGATTGGAAGGTCTGGCGGGAACTGCGGCTCGCTGCGCTGACGGAGGCGCCGTACGCCTTCGGTTCACGGCTGGCGGACTGGCAGGGCGACGGCGACCGTGAGGAACGCTGGCGCGGTCGACTGGCCATCCCCGGCTCGTACAACGTGGTGGCGATGTTCGACGGGCAGCCCGTCGGGATGGCCAGCGGAGTGCCGACGGATCAGGACGGCGTCGTCGAGCTGATTTCCATGTACGTGGCGCCGATCGGACGTGGCCGAGGCGTGGGCGACCACCTGCTGCACGCGGTCGAGCAGTGGGCTCGCCAGGTCGGCGCAGGGGCGCTACGGCTGGCAGTGGTGGCGGACAACAAAAACGCCTGGGCGCTCTACCAGCGGAACGGCTTCCACGACACGGGCGAGCCCGGCGACCTGATGCCCGACGGTGTACGCAGGGAGCACGTCATGGTCAAGAGCCTCGCCCCTTGATGCGTCGCAGCCAGTAGGCGTTGATCAAGGGTGTGACCTGGTGCCCCGGCAGGATTCGACCTGCGACCCACGGGGTCGACGTCACTGCCCTTCGGCAGCGGAGGCTGGGCTGCTCAGCCAACCGATGAGCGACAGGTACTGTCGGAGTTCGGCCGGGATCAGGCCTGGTTGGCAGATCCACTCGTCGGCCAGGGTCGCGACGAGCAGCTCGTTCCGCTCGAAACGGAGCAGGATCCCGCCGACGGCCGGAATCGTGCTGTATCCCTGGGCAAGGCCGACATCAACGAGGCACTGCCCGACCACCTCGTTGAGCAGGTCGGTGGGTTGGACCGGTCCGACCACGGTCCGTCCGTTCTCCTGCATGTCGTACGACGAGTAGGGCTCTTCCTCGGTGAGCTTCAGCAGGTCACCGCAGCCGTGGGCCATGATGGCTGGCACTCCCTCGAAGTGCAGCCAGAAATGCAGCAGACCGGTAGGGCCCGTCACTGGCCTCTCGTCGTACCAATGCCGCGCCTCGGTCACCGCAAGCAGGCGTCGCCCCAGGAGCGGGCGAAGTAGAGCGGCAATGGCCACGGGATCCGGCACGGGCGCACCATAGCAGCGCTACACCGCCAGTTTGGAAGATCGATCTCAGCTGACCTGCCCTTCCGGATCGCCCGGTCAACTGGGCCGTAGTCGTGCCCGATCATGACCGCTGCTGACCCCCTGGCCACCGCCAGATCGCCGCCATCAACGAGTGGTGGCGACCAACTTGCTCAAGGCCGGGAGCACGCCGCGCAGGTCGTCGTCGTCCACCGTTGCCGTCGCCGCCGTCCGCGCACCGGTCGAGGCATTGAACGCCACGCTCAACCCGACCGACGCGAACAGCGGCAGGTCGGACCGGCTGTCACCGACCGCGCCGCACGAGCGGGGGTCCAACCCCAGCTCTGCTGCCCGCGCGAGGCCGAAGTCCCGCTTGTCGTACTCGTCGAAGTGGCGGGCGACGCGGCCCGTGAACCGTCCCTCGACGATCTCCAACTGCGGCCCGCTGAACGAATGGAAACCGAAGCGGCTGGCCAGGTAGCTACCGACCGGGGACCAGGCCAGGGTCGCCAGCACGGGCACCAAACCATTCCGTCGGCACCACGCCACGGTCTCCGCGATGCCCGCAATCAGGGGAAGTCCGGCGAGCCAGCCACGAACCCGCTCCTCGGGCACCCCTGCCCATCCGGCGGCGTCCAACTCCGAGACCTGCCGGTTGTCCAGTACACCAGCGGCGTACGCGTCCTCAGCCTCGGCCAGTTCCTCGCGATGCCCGAGGAAGCCCGCCAGGAAGACCGACGAGCTCGTCCCCGGGACGAGGGTGCCATCGACGTCGAAGAAGACGGCGCCTACATGATCGGTTGAGAACACCAGCCAAGGATGTCAGCAACACCACGCGACGCATCAGCTTGCCGCGTTGTGTTTCGCAACCAGGGTAGGGAGTTCGTCCAGTGAATCGATGCGGAACAGGTACTGCTCAGACACGGCTGGCATGTCGAGGATGTGACCCAACGGAGAGCGCCGGATCAGGCACGTCTTCATACCGGCTTCTTGGCCGGGCGTGCATCGTTGTCCGGCCGATCGCCGACGTACAGGGTCGAAGACGCGTCGCCGCCGCCTTCACGAATGACGTGCTCGAAGAAGGCCGGTGACGGCTTCGCCACGCCCCAACCGTGGGACGTGCCGACCACATCCACGGCCAGGTCGAGCGCACGGAGGGTCGCCTCGGCATGGGCTGGTTCCTCCGTTACGGCCGCGCTGCGTGTGGATCCTGGGCGAAGGTAGCGAGGCGTTCGGGCACGCAGCGGGCACGGAAGCCCCGGAAGGCCGAACAGTGATCGTTGATCAAGGCTGTGACCTGGTGCCCCCGGCAGGATTCGAACCTGCGACACACGGTTTAGGAAACCGTTGCTCTATCCCCTGAGCTACGAGGGCGCGAGCGCCCAGTCTAGCGACCTGGGGTTCACCTGGGATGGCAGGGAGTGGCCCACGTTCACCCACGTCACGCGGACCCCCGTTCTCCCAGCCCAGGACCACACCCCGAGCACACGAACCCCGGGTTGCGACCGGCGGTCGGCCACGGTGACCCGCGTTGGCACCGGTTGACCCCGGTTGGCATCCGCTGGAGAGCACACACCGCGCACATCAGCCAAGATCATGGTGTGCCGCCCGCTCCCCCTCCCGGGAGTCGCCGGCCGGCAGGAGGCTCGTCGGCGGCATCCCTTCGCGGGCATCGAGCGCTGGCTCATGGCACGACGCGGACGCCGGGCCAGCGTTCGGTGGGGCGGCGGTGTCGGGCGAGTCGTTGCCGGGAGATCTCCGGGCTGACCCTGTTCGGGTTGCACCGCTACACCCGTCGAGCAGGTCGTCGAGACCGTGGGGCGCGCAGACCACGATCTGGTCGTGCGCGTCGAGGCGGACAGCCACGGCCGTGGCGTGCTCGGGCCAGGTGGCGACCGCGTCGGCGTTGATGCGCAACGAAGCCACCCGGTCGCCGCCGAACTTGGTCGCATATTGCGCCTTTTTATCGTGATCATGCTGGTCGCGGCGGGTGCGGGTGCCCCGGAGTTCGATGAGAGCCAGGCTCCAGGTAGGACAGCAATCGACCAAGATCCGATGCCACTGCCGAGCCTCGCCGTGCTGTCTTACCCCGCCACGATCCCGCTGTCCAGCCGAACCCTGAACCACCTCGCCGAGCTTGTTCGCACCCACCGCCGACAGCGTCGACGACGAACGCGCCACGCCACGCTCAGGTGCTGGAAAATCCTGACCGAGCTGCGCAGCTGTCCCCGCCGCGCGACCGCAATCCTGCAGGCCATCCTCGTCCTGCACCGCGTCGAGACCAGCCGCTACCGCCGCCACCAGCAGCAACCCCAGAACGCATTGACCCTGACCGTGACCCCTCGCCAGGACAACGGAGACAGTTGCCAGTACGCAACACAGATCGCATTGGCGACCCGGCCGGCCCCTGTTAAGAGGTCCTAACAAATTCGTACGACGTGTCGGTACGTGATGATGCAGGTGGCGAGGGCGAGGAAGGCTTCGTGGATGTCGCCGCGGCGTTCCCAGCGGATGCGTAGCCGTTTCATGCCGTGGTACCAGGCGATCGTTCTCTCGACGACCCACCGGAACACGCCCCGGCCGGAGCCGTGGGGCTGACCTCGGCGAGCGATCCGCGGGCGGATGCCTTTGGAGCGTACGGCCCTGCGGTACTTGTCGTGGTCGTATGCGCGGTCGGCGAACACCTGGCGGGGCGCCGGCGCGGTCGTCCACGGCGGCTTCGTACCAGTGGGATCTTGTCGATCAGCGGAAGCAGTTGGGTGACGTCGTGGCGGTTGCCACCGGTCAGCGACACGGCCATGGGGACGCCGGCGCCCTCGGTCAGGACGTGGTGCTTCGAGCCGGGGCGGGCGCGGTCGACCGGGCTCGGCCCGCTTTTGGGCCACGTCGGGCGGCCCGCACATGGGGAGGAGTCGATCACGGCGCGGGACCAGTTCAGCTTGCCGGCGGACTGGAGTTCGGCCAGCAGCAGCTCGTGCAGCCGCTGCCACACCCCGGCCCGGTTCCACTCCTCCAGGCGTCGCCAGCAGGTCATCCCGGACTCGAACCCGAGCTGTTGGGGCAGGAACTCCCGCTGGATGCCGGTGTGCAGCACGAACAAGATCCCACACAGCACCTGCCGGTCCGGGATCCGCTTGCGTCCCGGGTGCTGTGGATTGAATCGACGAGCGGCTCGGGTCCGGTCGCGTCCTGGTCATGGGGATGCGGACGGTGCGCTTGTGGTGGCGAGTCCGTTCCGAGTGGTCTTTGATCAGTCGGGGCGGAAATCCGGGCTTGTGAGGTCCACGCTGATGGACAGGCCCGAGCTTGACCTGATCGTGGAGTGGGGCCCGTGGATGGCTGCGTCGACAAACGGGTTGGAGTCTTCCAGGTAGACGACCCACACGAGGGTCTTGTTTTGGTCGAGCCTGGCGAAGAATCCTTCTGAGCCGTAGGACCCTTCGCCGCAGCATAGATATCCGGAACCGTCGGGCAGCGGGAGCTCGATGGTGGTGATGATGCAGGTCTGCCATTCTGGGTTGGCCAGCAGCCATGCTTCGAGGTCGAACGGCTGGAGCAGCGCGAGGCCGCCGGGCATCGAGGTGTCGAGTCGCACGGCGCGGGTTGACCCGTCGGCTCGGTAGAGGCCGCCTCGGATCGGGAGGTTGTCGGCCAGCCAAAGCCGAGTGATGGTGCTGGTCACGGTCGGCACCGACCCTTTCGCCGGTCGGCCTTAGCCAGGATCTGATCGGCGGTCTGGTTGCGGTGCCGGGGGTGGCAGGCGTCCGCGGTGATCCGCCCGGTGGCGACCTCGAGGGCGGCGAACAGGGTGGTGGTGCCATGGCGCATGTAGTCGTGCGTACGGCGTTCGGCCTGGTCGAAGCGCATGGGAAGCAGTGGCGCCGTCCGGTCCAACGCCTGGATCTGGGACTTCTCATCGACGCAGACCACCACGGAGTTCTGGGGCGGGTCCAGGTAGAGCCCCACCACGTCGCGGATCTTCGACTCCAACTGCGGATCGGTGGAGAACTTGAACGTCTCGACGCGGTGCGGTTGCAGGTCCCAGTCGCGCCAGATGCGGGCCACCTCGGCAAAACTGACCGGCATCCCCGTTCCGCTCATGTGATCGGCCATCAGTCGGGCTGACCAGTGCGTGACTCCCAACTCGGGCGGCGGCGGGCTCAGCGTGGCCACCACCACGGCCGCCTCGTCGATGACCGGAGGCCCCCCGGCCGGGGTAGGTCTGCCAGGGCATCGATCCCACCAGCCTCGCACCGAGCCCTCCACGAGATCACCGTTTGACGCGTCATCCCGACCCGCCGCGCGATCTCAGCGTTACGGAGCCCATCAGCGGCCAGCAGCACCATCCGAGCCCGCAGCACGTGCCCGGCCGGAGCCGCAGACGAGCGGGTCAACGCCCGCAGTCGAGCGTTATCACCAGGACCAAGGATCAGCGGCGAGGCAACCGTCACACCAACAGTGTCCCCCACCCACACTGTCGAATCACTTCAACACGCGACATTAGAGATCATTTTGTTAGAACCTCTAAGATCTAGAGATGAGTCTGAAGTCGCTTCGGACAACACCGAACTCAGCGGGTGCAACCCAGCAACTAAAACGACTCCCAACGATACTTGACTCGTCAACGCCTAACTTTATCGACAGTATGGCGGCGTCGGTCTTGTACGTCTTAAATGTATCGGCGACATCTCGGTATTCTGCAATCCCTCCCCGTTTGGCGACCACGATATATTCGACCCTCTTACCAGGCCTGTCCGCAGCGTCGCCCCGTGACTCATGAGAATGCCCCTCGTTTAATGGCAGGCCACACATGCCACACATGGGCGCATTATCGGAAGCTCTCGCTATGGCCACTACGATGCCTCGTCTCTTTCACCCAACACGAACTGACGTTTCGCTGACTTGAAGCGAGATTATTACGGAGCCAACAGCTGAAGGTCTTGCCCACGAGGACCTGCCCTCCAGCTACCAAGGCGCCACGCTACCTGACACGCCACCTCAAGGGCAATATAGGCTGTCAACGTCAGTCGTCCGAAGACCACGTATTAATGCCGCCAGCCCCATCGGGCCAATGATATTCGAAGGTCGCACCAGTATCCTCGGCGGACCGCTTCATCTGCCCTTGACATGGGCCACAAGGTGGCTCAATTCCAGCAATGCTAACAAGTCCACCCTCAGGAACCGGTGCAACGCCCCAGAAAGGGTCATTGTGAATTACACGATCGCCGACCATTGGAGCGCCGCCAGCAGCTCTCGATGCGCGATGCTCTGTGTGAACCGCCTGGCGCGCTCGGCCCTTTCCGAGGGCTGCCTCCTCGGGAGTGGTTGCACCACTGCGCAGTGCGTACCTGTGTAGCTCGTTACCGTCAGCGTCGCGGACCAGGACCTGTGCGAAATGCGTCTTATTCGTTACCGGCCCACAAACAATAGGCAGGTTCACGTTGTGCACGAGGACCGGCGTATTGCCGGCGATCACATAGTACGTGTGGATGTCGGCGATGGTGAGGTCGCGCATGTTCTGGGCGCTGGTGTGGTTGCGGACGGCGGTGACGGTGACGGTGTCTCCGTCGGTAGTGCGTAGTTGGTGTCCGACGGTGAGGTTGGCGGCGTAGACCCATTGTTGGTTGGTCTGGTCCCAGAAGGGGTGGTGCTGCGTGGTGTACAGCACCGTCGTTGTGCTGTCGTCCGTTCCGTCGGCTGGGGTGGTGTCTTCGATGCGGACGGTGAGGTCGGTCAGGTCGGTGTCGTGGTTGCTGTGCAGCTGCTCGACTGGTTTGGCCTCGGTTTGCCCCGTCTCCGGATCGGTGGCGAGGACGTGGTCGCCGTTCTCGATTTCGCCGATGGGTTTGTTGCTCCCGTCGGCCATCAGTACGAGGGTGGCGGGGGCGAAGCTGTGCGTCGCCACCGTGCATCCGGGGCCGGCTTTGGCTTTGGCTTTCCCGATGGCTTTGGCTGCCGCTCTGCCGGCGAGTCCGAGGGCGCCGCCGAGTGCGCCTTCCAGGATGACCTGCCGCCAGTCGACGGTGCCGGTCGCGATGCTCTGGTTGGCGGCGCTTTCGGTCATGCCAGCCGCGACATTGGATATCGCGACCATCCGCTTCGAGTTGGCTGCCAGTCCGACGGTCCGGACTAGCAGGGCACCAGCTCCGGCTCCGGCGGCGGCGCCGGCGGCTCCGGCCAGGCCACCGATGAGGGCTCCCTGGAACCGCTTGCCGTCTTCGGCGAAGGTGGCGCCGAGGCCAGCTCCGATCGCGGCGCCGGTCATGACGGCGCAGCCAATACCGGCGGTTCCCACACAGACCGCGATGGCGGCGATGGAGAGGACAGCTACGGTGGCGACAGCTTTTTGGTTGTCGCTCAACTCGATACCGGGTGCTAGTCCAGTGGGGTCGCTGAGGGTGATGGGGTTGTGGTGGGCGTAGGCGTAGGGGTTGAGGCTGTTGGGGTTGCCGGGGGCGACGAGTGGGTCGGGTGCGGTGAAGGTGCCGGTGTCGGGGTCGTATTCCCGGGCGCCGACGTCGAGGAGTTTGGTGGAGGGGTTGGCGGGTGCGTTAAGGAATCCGCGGTCGGTGGGCCAGTTGCTGACCTGGGAGCGGTCGGCGCCGTAGGGGGTGTACCAGCGGCGTTGAACGGCACCGGTGATGGGGTCGACGGTCAGGGTGGCGCTGTTCTGGTGGTCGGCTGCCAGCCAGGTGACGGTGGTGCTGCCGGCTTTGCGTACGGCGACGGTGGAGCCGGTGTGGGTGTAGTAGCGGGTGCCGGTGACGGTGTTGTTGGCCAGGCGGAGTTCTTCGCCGCCGAGGTAGAGAGTGGCGCCGGTGGGGTCGGTGCGGATGAGTGGGGCGCCGTCGGCGTCGTAGATGTGTTTGGTGTGCTCGGTTCCGCCGACGGTGGCGGTGTCGAAGCGGCCCTCGGGGTTGATGGTGTAGTTGGTGGTGATGCCGGCCACCGTGCGGGTGCGCATGCTGCCGTCGGGGTGGTAGCCGTAGGTATCGGTGCGGGTGGTGCTGCCGGTGACCGCCACTGACGTCATGGCGTGGACGCGCGGTTGTCCGACCGCTGGGTAGGTGTAGGTGCGGGTGGTTTGGGCGGTGCCGGTGCGGTGGGTGTCGGTGGCGCGGCGGCCGGCGGTGTCGAAGGTGTAGCTGTCCCAGTAGGGCTGTTTGCCGGTGGCCGACACGTTGGTGGGGTTGGCGGCGCAGTCGTCGAGGGCGGTGTACGCCTCGGTGAGGCGATGCAGTCCGTCGTAGGTGAAGCACTGGGACTGTCCGTCGGTGAGGTCCTTGATCGCGGAGACGTCGCCGGCGGGCAGGTAGGTGTACTGGTCGTTCTGGATGGTCTTGGGCGTGTCGGGCAGCGCCGGGTCGGGCAGGGTCGCGACGATGTTCGACAGCCGCCCGGTGGCCGGTTCCCACCCGTAACTGCGCTTGAGCTGACCGGCGCCGGGGTCGCCGTAGGTGCGCATGGCCAGTTGCCCGATGGGGGTGTAGTCGGTGTCGGTGACGTAGTTGCTGGCCCCGGCCAGCGTGGTCGGGTAGCCGTTGGTGTCGTAGGCGGCGGTGACCGTCTCCGCGGTCAGGCCGCCCTTCGCGCTGTACGTGACGCTGGTCAGGTGGTCGGCGGAGTCGTAGCCGTAACCGGTGGTGTAGGTGCCGGCGAGCTTGCCTTCGGCTGGGGGGATGGTCCACCGGGTGCCGGTGGGCCGGTACCGGTCGTCGTACCCGGTCGGTTCCACCTTGTACTCGGCGCCTGCGACGTATCGGATGGTGGAGGAGAGTTGCCCCTTGGCGAAGGCGAGGCCGTCGTAGGTGTAGGCGGCGAGTTTGGTGCCGGTGTTGAGTTCACCGGCCCACCGTTCCGTGACGCGCCCGACGGTGTCGTAGCGGTAGGAGATCTTTTGGCCGCGGGCGTCGATGGTCCATTCCAGGTCACCAATGGGGTTGTACTTGGAGCTGCTGCTGCCGGTGTTCGGGTCCTGGACGCTGGTGCGGTTGCCGGACAGGTCGTAGCCGTAGCGGGTCACGTTGCCGGCCGCGTCGGTGATCGTGGTCAGCTCACCGGCGGCGTTATAGCTGTAGCGGGTTTCCTCGACCGCGGTACCCGGTCGGACGGCGACCTTGGTCGCCTGGCCGGCGGCGTCGTGGTAGGTGGTGGAGTTGCCTCCCGACGGGGGCATGAGGGTGTGTCGGTCACCGTCGTAGCTGTGCCGGGTCCGCCACGTCTCCACACCGTTGGCTTCCAGCGCCTCGGCGGTGACCCGCCCGAGAGAGTCGTAGCTGTAGGTTGTGCGCGAGGCGAGGGTCGCCGGGCTGGGGTTGTCCAGCGCTGTACCGGCCGGTTCGGTGTTGTAGTAGGGCGCGGTCTGCGCCGCCACCTGCCCGCGGCCGTCGTAGCTGGTGGCGGTGATGATCCGTCCCGTTCCGCCCGGCGCGGTGCGTTGCGTGTTCCGTTCCCGTAGTCGGCCGTCGAGGAACTGGTACGAGGTCACATACACCGCCGGCGAGGTGCTCGTCGGACGGTCTTGCAGGGTCTGCACGGTCAGCTTGCTCGGTGCGTCCGCACGGATGTCGTAGGCGTACTTCACCGACGGCGGATCACCGTTCTCCTTCTTCTCCGTCGGCAGGTACACCGCGGACCGCCGACCCAACGGGTCGTACTCGGTCAGCGTGGTCCGCCCGTTGGCGTCCAGAACCTGCGTCGGTTGGGCTCGTCCGGTCTCGAAGGTCACCTTCGCCACGTGTCCCAACGGGTTCTGGACGGTGACGTCCTTCAACGGCAGGTTGTCCGCCGGGTTGTAGCTCGTCGTGGTGGTGTGGCCGCGGGCGTCCTTGTTCGTCAGCGGTCGACCCCGCGGGTCGTAGGTCGCCTCGGTGGTGGCCCAGGTGTCCGGCGCCGTGGTGAGCACCTGGTGTTTCGTCCGTCGCCCGATCGTTGGAGGCGTGTTGAGGTCGAGACTGTGGTCGTAGTAGGTGCGGTTCTGGGACAGGATCGTGGTGCTGCCGCATGCGCCTGCGTACTCCGTGGTCTGTTTGGGATAGGCGATCAGGTACTTCGTCGTGTTGAAGGCGTATTCGGTGCGGGTGCAGGTGTCATCGGTGGTGACGGCGGTGTCACCCAGGTCGCGGGTCTCGGTCGGCATGCCGTAGGCGCTGTCGTAGCTGGCCCGTGACTCGGTCCACCGCCACGTCCCGGCGGCACCGATCCAGGTGCGCGCCTTGGTCATCGTTTCCTTCACCCGGTGGGCGCGTACGTCCTTGCCGTCGTTGACAGGAGGGATACGCGTCGCAGTCTGGGTGACGGTCGGCACGTGGATGGTCGAGGCGAGGATATGGTTGCCGTCGAAGTCGAGGCTTTCCCGCAGGAACCCGTTGAGCCCGTCCGAATCGTTGAACCGGTTGAGCCACTTCTGCAGGATGCTGCCGCTGTTGCAGGTCCAGATCACCAGTTGGTAGTCCGCCCTGGTGCTCTGGCCGCTGCCCGCGTCGAGGCATTTGCCGGTCTGCGGATTCTTCAGGCTTCCGTTTGCCTGGGGCTCCCAGATCTGGTTCGCGTTCCCGGTGCAGTCGTACAGCATAATCTTGGTGCCGTCGACGGTCCCTGCGCCTTGGATGTCCAGACACCGGTTGGAAGCCGGGTTCTTCAGGCTGCCGTTGCTCTGTAGCTGCCACAGCTGATTCGGCAGGTTGTTGCACGTTCGCGATTGGACGACCGTACCGTTCGCGGTTTCGGAGTTCGCGAGGTCGATGCAGCGGTTGGCGTGGCTGACAGCCAGGCGCCGGTTCAACTGGAACGCTTGGTCCCACTCCCCCGTGCAGGTGGACAGCTGCAACGCGCCGGTGCCGTAGTTCGGGATGTCCAGGCACTTGCCCGACTGGGGGTTGATGAACGCGCCCTTAAGGTGCGGAACCCATTTCTGGTTGCTGGCGCCGGTGCACGTCCAGTACCGAATCGGTGACCCGTCGGCCGTGCCGCCGACGTCGAGACACCCACCGTAACCATTCTTGATAGCGCCGTCCGGCTGACGCTGCCAATTGAGACCGGGATAGTTCGCCGGGCACCAATTCACCGTGATGCTGCTGCCGTTTGCCGGCGGGAAGCCCGGGGATCCGACCCGTGCGCACCACTTTCCGTCGCCGGATACCGCACCGTCGACACCGGGGGTTCCGAGCGGAGCGAGCAGCCCAGCGTCGCGCCCATACCATGCCGTTTTCTGCCCGACAACATCCGTTAGGGCGTCGCCGTCCATCCCGCGGTAGTAGACGTTGCGGTTCTTGGTCTCGCCACCGCCACCGCTCTTTGTCGCGGTGACCGTGCTGTACCCCCGCCACTGCGACCAGGAGCGATACGCCAACTGGACGGTTTCATTGCCATCGTGCGCCCACAATGCCTCGTCTGAAGAGGCCTCGTTCGTATAGGCATACGAGGTGATCTCCTCGGGTGACCCGCCGGTGAGGTCCCTGTCCGTAACACTCGACACGACGTACTTGTGGAACCAACCGAATCCAGCGCTTCCGTCGGAGTAGTGACGCTGCGGGAAGCAGCGATCCGGGTTACGTTCCGGGGTCGGCGGCGTGGCCCGTGAACACCCGCCTCCCATATAGTTGACAAGCGTTTCCCCACCGGTGCCGGTCTGCACAGAGGTCAGCCGGTAGTGCCTGTATGGCGGCACACCTATATCGGTTCCCCAGTCCACCCGGTTGTCGTACGGGTCCCCCCCGAACTCGATTTTCGGCTCGACGATGGTGGCGCCGTCCACGCCCCGCCCGGTGTGCTCGATCGACTTCAACCACAGATGCGGGGACGTATCGTCGCCGGGCGGATCGATGTAGTCCCCCGTTGCCGGGAAGTCATGTTCCACCTTCCACTCGTCCACAACGCGGTACTGCGGGGGATTTCCCGCGTCGAGCACCATTGCCCGGACTGCGTACAACCGTTTGGTCGTCAGGAACGACGGGCTGGAATTCGTGCAGCCGACCTCCGACGCGCAGTAGAGATCCCATGGTGTGTCGAGATATTTCGCCCGATCAGGCAACCCACTGAGTTGGTCGACGCAGGGTTCGGCCACGCAACGCTCCCGGGTCTCGAACTCGACCCGCATCGGCGCCTGCTGGGCGTGCTCTTGGCCACGGTCGCCGTAGTCGACATAGTTGAGATGCGCGTTGAGATCGTACGCGAACGTGCGGCCGCTTCCGCTCGATGAATAAAAGTTCTGCAGTTTGGTGTAGCCGTAGGTCATGGAGTTGCCGTGCGGGTCCACCACAAAGTCGAGGTTCCAACGGTAGGCCTGATGGCAGACGCTGGGATAGCAGGGCTCGCCTGGGTTGTTACCGAACACCGGCACCGTTTGGACAGATTTGGTGCTCTCGTTGTCGTTGCTGTTCCGCTTGCTGACACCGAAGAAGTACTGAACCCCGTCCTGGGCCGTTACTCGCCAGAACTCGTCGTCGTCGTCCCCGTTGTTGACCGCGTAAGGCCAGGACGTGCGGTCGAGCTTCTCGATCCTCATCCCGTCGTCGCCAGCCGCCCGCCACTTCGTGCCGTCGAACACCAACTCGGAAGCCTTGCCGCCGAACACCATCGTGGCGTTGTACGGCGAGAACTGGCACAGGTCACCCACGTACGCGGTCGATCCGTCCTGCACGCACGGCCGGTAGGAGCGTTCGATGTAGCCGACCTGCAGGTCCCACCCGTCGCCGATCCAGGAGCTCTGACCGTTCTGCGTCGAGGTCTGCCCGTCTACCCGACCGCTGTCGTAGGTGAAGGCCAGGCTCGGCTGCGGACCGACACCTGCCGGGGGAAGGGTCAACTTGTAGCCGTAATTGAAGCTGCCGCTCTGATTCCCCGCCGACCAGGAGTACGCCTGCGACCGGTTGGTCTCTGCGAAGGTGCCACCGGCCGACGACGGCGTTGACGCCAGGGCCACCACCGAGGTCAGGCCACTTGCCTCAACCCTCACCTGCGCGGAGAGGGTGCTCCCCGAGCGAACCGCCTTCAGGTCCCGGCGTGTCCGGCACTTCGGGTCTTCCGGGGTGGTCAGGGCGCAGGCCGGCAAGGCTACGAGCCGCAGCCGCCCAGAGAAGTCGCCACCGTAGGCATTGGCGAAGTTCTGGTAGTCCACCCGTAGCTGAACGCGGCCCGGTCTGTCCGCGCCGTCGATGCGGGACAACGCCAACAACGAGCCGGCAACTCCCGCCGCCTTGGCCGCCTTCTCCTCCAACACCCGCACCCGGACAGACGTCGGTTGCCGCTCGAGACCGCGCATCGCACGCTGCTCGTCTTTCAGGCTGGTGACCGCCGGCGGGCTCACCGTCACTGGTAGTTCGCCGACCTTCGTAACCCGGCCCGAGACGGGCACCGCGGCGACCGCCGCCGGCGGCAGCGTCGTATGGGTGAGTCTGCTGCGACCCGGCCCGTCCGTCGCGCGTCTCGTCGGCTTCTGCTGCTTGACCTTGCGAGTCGGCACCGGTTTCTGCGACTGGTCGGACGGCGTCGGCTTCGGCTTCGCAGAAGCCGGCACATGCGTCAGCAGACTGGCCGTCAGCGCGAGTACTACCGCGACCACCAAGACCGGCCACGAACGGCTTCGCGCTAGTGCCCTCAACCAGCCCGACCCGCGACTGTTGCGCGGCCGCCGTTGTACCCCCGTGCGCCCGACCACGAGTCCTCCCCAGGACCGAAGCAACATCAACTAGGCGGCACACTATGGGAAGACATCGGTTCATAGCAATAAGTCACAGTGGTCTTTACTGCGCGTAACCGCCATCCTCGAGTGCCGAACTCACACTCGCCTGCATGGATAGGTAACCCAAGCCCCGAACAGACCTTTGCAAGATCACATTAAGTGATCAACAGGAGCACCTCTACCACGAGAAGACGGCGACGGCGGGCGGTGGCGTCGCGACAGCCAACCCGACACGTCCCCCTTCACGCGCACAGGTGGGAAGCGACGACTGCGTGGGTCAGCTCGACGCCCGTGCGCAGCTCCGCCTGGAACACCTCCTGCAGGCCCCGCCACGCGCCCTGGCCCTGCCCGCAGGCCAGCCGCCGCCAACACGTCGCCCCGGACAGCCACGGGATACCTGGGCAGCACGAACAGGATCCCGGCCGGCGCGAACCGGTCATCATGGGTCATGCGGCCGGGGTAGCGAAGTCGGCGGCTTCGAGGAGGGATCAGTGGGGCAATCCGCTCCCATGGCCCGTCAATGGTCTCGCTCTTACGCACCGGCCACTGAACCACCGACAATCGATTCCGCCTACAAGCGATAAGGCCGGCCCGAAGCGGAACTTCGTAAATCCCTATCGCGTACGCCGACCAGGGCCGGATCCAACCGGATCCGGCCCTGGCGCCTGTCGCGCTATTGCCGCCTAGTACTCCAGCCGGGGATCGTGATCACGGCTCGATGAGGGCTTGTCGGGCGTAGTGGCTGGTCATGGCTCTGGCTTGGTGGCGGCGTCGGCGGATGGACCAGAGCAGCGGGTCGTAGCTTCGGCGGGTG
>NZ_QGSW01000105.1:0-28826 GCF_003176715.1 Micromonospora sp. S4605 | reverse complement strand
GGTTCGATGATCGTCTGCTGCTGAGCAGGCGGGAATGGCTCACGCGGGCCTACTGAGCATCAGACGATCTTCGCGACTCGACTCTGCGACGCGGGGGGGCGGGGCGGGATAAGGGTGAGATGGGTCGAGCGCGGCGCCCCGGTCGGGGCGCCGCGCTCGACGGGTGACCGGGACCGGTCAGACGTTGAAGCCGAGCGAGCGGAGCTGGTCGCGCCCCTCGTCGGTGATCTTGTCTGGGCCCCACGGGGGCAGCCAGACCCAGTTGATCCGGATGTCGTTGACCAGGCCGCCGCCCGGGCCGGTGGTCAGCGCCTGCCGGGCCTGATCCTCGATCACGTCGGTGAGCGGGCAGGCCGCCGAGGTGAGCGTCATGTCCAGGGTGGCGACGTTGTCGTCGTCGACGTGCACGCCGTACACCAGGCCGAGGTCGACCACGTTGATGCCCAGCTCGGGGTCGACGACGTCCTTCATCGCCTCCTCGATGTCGGCGACGGCGGCCTTGCCGCCCGCCGCGCCGGCGACCGGGGTGCCCGCGGCACCCTCGACCGGCGGCGTCGCCGCGGTGGCGGTGTCCTCGCTACTCATGCCTTTACCTCCGAAGGGCTCGCGCCCACGCCGGCGCGTGCCGCGGCGTCCTTGAACGCCATCCACGGCAGCAGCGCGCACTTCACCCGGGCCGGGTAGCGGGCGACCCCCGCGAACGCCACCCCGTCGCCGAGCACGTCCTCGTCCGGCGTGACCTGACCACGACCGGACATCAACTGCACGAACGCCTCGTGCACCAGGAAAGCTTCCCCGGCCCGCCGGCCGTTCAGCAGTTCGTGCAGCACGCTCGCCGACGCCTGGCTGATCGAGCAGCCCATGCCGTCGTACGAGACGTCGTGCAGCACGTCGCCGTCGGTGGCGACCCGCACGGTGACCTCGTCGCCGCAGGTGGGGTTGACGTGGTGCGCCTCGGCGACCTGGTCCGCCGGGTCGTCGGCGTCACGCAGCCCACGCCCGTGCGGGTGCTTGTAGTGGTCCAGGATGATCTCCTGGTAGAGCTGGTCGAGCTGCATCAGTCGAACACCTTCCGCACCTGCTCCAGGCCCGCCACCAGGGCGTCGATCTCCTCGGTGGTGGTGTAGAGGTAGAACGAGGCCCGCGTGGTGGCCGGCACGCCGAACCGGGTGCAGACCGGGCGGGCGCAGTGATGGCCCACCCGCACCTGCACGCCGAGCGAGTCGAGCACCTGCCCCACGTCGTGCGGGTGCACGTCGCCGAGGGCGAACGAGATGGTCCCGCCCCGGCCCACCGGCACGGTCGGCCCGAAGATCCGCAGCCCGGGCACCGTGGCGAGGGCGTCCAGCGCGTACGCCGTCAGCTCCTTCTCGTGCCACTGGATGGCCCGCATGCCGATGCCGCTGAGGTAGTCCACCGCGGCGCCGAGCGCGACCGCCTCGGCGATCGGCGGGGTGCCCGCCTCGAACCGGGCCGGCGGCGCGGCGAAGGTGGAGCCGGCCATCGCCACCGTCTCGATCATCGAGCCGCCGCCGAACACCGGCGGCATCGCCGCCAGCAGCTCGGCCCGCCCCCAGAGCACGCCGATGCCGGTCGGCCCGCACATCTTGTGCCCGGTGAAGACGATGAAGTCGGCGTCGTAGTCGACCACGTCCATCGGCATGTGCGGCACCGACTGCGAGCAGTCCAGCAGCAGCAGCGCCCCCACCTCGCGGACCCGCGCGGTGATCCGCGCGGTGGCGTTGACAGTGCCGAGGATGTTCGACATGTGCACCAGCGAGACGATCTTCGTCCGCTCGGTGACCAGGTCGTCCAGCCCCGACTCGTCCAGCCGTCCGGAGTCGGTCACCGGGAACCAGCGCAGGGTCGCGCCGGTTCGCTCGCAGAGCAGCTGCCACGGGACGATGTTCGAGTGGTGCTCCATCTCGGAGATCACCACCTCGTCGCCGGGGCCGAGCCGGAACCGCGGGTCGGCGTCCGGGCGCAGCGAGGCGTTCGAGAAGGCGTACGCCACGACGTTGATCGCCTCGGTGGAGTTCTTGGTGAACACCACCTCGTCCACGCTCGGCGCGTTGATGAACCCGGCGACCTTGGCCCGGGCCCCCTCGTACGCCTCGGTGGCCTCGGTGCCCAGCGTGTGCACCGAGCGGGACACGTTGGCGTTGTGCCGCGCGTAGTGCTCGGCGAGCACGTCGAGCACCTGCCGCGGCTTGTGGGAGGTGTTGGCGCTGTCGAGATAGACCAGCCGGTGCCCGTTGACCTCCCGCTCCAGGATCGGGAAGTCGGCGCGCACCTTGGCCACGTCGTAACGCGGCACGTCGTCGTACTGCGGCATCCCGGGTGGGATCGCGATGGTGGTCATCTCAGCGACCCTTCCGCGCCTCAGGCCCGCGCCGAACCGGCCCCGGCGACGTACCGCTCGTAGCCCTCTTCCTCGAGCTTGTCGGCCAGCTCCGGGCCGCCCTGCTCGACGATCCGGCCGGCGACGAAGACGTGCACGTGGTCCGGCTTGATGTAGCGCAGGATCCGGGTGTAGTGGGTGATCAGCAGCAGGCCGGTGTCGCCGGTGTCGCGGACCCGGTTGACCCCCTCGCTGACCACGCGCAGCGCGTCCACGTCGAGGCCGGAGTCGGTCTCGTCGAGGATGGCCATCTTCGGCTTGAGCAGCTCCAGCTGCACGATCTCGTGCCGCTTCTTCTCGCCGCCGGAGAAGCCCTCGTTGACGTTGCGCTGGGCGAACGCCGGGTCCATCTGGAGGCGCTCCATCGCACCGCGCAGCTCGCCGCCCCACGTGCGCAGCTTCGGCGCCTCGCCGTCGATGGCGGTCTTGGCGGTACGCAGGAAGTTGGCCACCGAGACGCCGGGCACCTCGACCGGGTACTGCATGGCCAGGAAGAGGCCGGCGCGGGCCCGCTCGTCGACGGACATCTCCAGCACGTCCTCGCCGTCGAGGGTCACCGAGCCGCCGGTGATCTCGTACTTCGGGTGGCCGGCGATCGAGTAGGCCAGGGTGGACTTGCCGGAGCCGTTCGGGCCCATGATCGCGTGGGTCTCGCCCGAGCGGACGGTCAGGTCGACGCCGTGCAGGATCGGCTTGAGCTCACCCTCGGGCAGCTTGACCGACACCTTCAGGTCACGGATCTCCAGGGTGCTCATTATCGGGTCACTCCATTGCTCGGCGTGAGGCTGACGTAGATGTCGCCGTCGCGGACTTCGACGGGGTAGACGGGTACGGGTTCGGTGGCGGGCAGCCCGGTGGGCTCGCCGGTGCGCAGGTCGAAGCGGGAGCCGTGCAGCCAGCACTCCAGCGTGCAGCCCTCCACCTCGCCCTCGGAGAGGGCGACCGCGGCGTGCGAGCACTCGTCGTAGACGGCGTAGAACTCGCCGTCCCCGCCGTGCACCAGCGCGATCTGGGTGCCGTCGACGTCCGCGCTGATCGCGGTCCCCTTCGGCACGTCCTCGGTGGAACAGATCCGGATCATCAGGCGCCCGCCTTGGCCAACCGGTCCTCGATGGCGCCGCCGAGCCGCTCGCGCAGCTCCTCGACGGGGATCTTGTTGATCAGCTCGGCGAAGAACCCGCGCACCACCAGGCGGCGCGCCTCGGCCTCCGGGATGCCCCGGGCCATCAGGTAGAACAGCTGCTCGTCGTCGAACCGCCCGGTCGCGCTCGCGTGACCGGCGCCGGCGATCTCGCCGGTCTCGATCTCCAGGTTCGGTACGGAGTCCGCCCGCGCGCCGTCGGTGAGCAGCAGGTTCCGGTTGATCTCGTACGTGTCGGTGCCGGTCGCCTCGGCCCGGATCAGCACGTCGCCCACCCAGACGGTGCGCGCGCTCTCGCCCTGCAGGGCGCCCCGGTAGCCGACGTAGCTGCGGCAGTCCGGCACCGCGTGGTCGACCAGCTGCCGGTGCTCCAGGTGCTGGCCCGAGTCGGCGAAGTAGAGCCCGTACAGCTCGGCCTCGCCACCCCGGTCGGTGTACTCCACGCTGGTGTACTGCCGGACCAGGTCGCCGCCGAGGGAGACCTGGACGTGGATCACCTTGGCGTCCCGGCCCAGCTTGACCTTGAGGTGCTGGGCCTGCACGGCGTCGTCGGCCCAGTCGGCGATGGTGACCAGGGTCAGCTTCGCCCCGTCCCCGACCGCCACCTCGACGTTGTCGGCCAGCGTGGCGCTGCCCTGCTGGTCGAGCAGCACGGTCGCCTCGGCCAGCGGCTGCACGTCGAGCAGGATGTGCTGGTAGGCGAGCGCGTCGCCCTGCCCCCGTGCCTCGATGGAGACCATGTCCGCCAGCACGGCCTCGCGCGCCACGGTCACCACCAGGGCCTTGTCGAAACCGCTCCACGCCTGGGCGCTGAGCCGGTCGAAGGGCACCAGCACCCGGCCGAGCCGGGTGTCGTCGCGCTCCACCCACTCGGCGGTGACGCCGTCGGGCGACCACACCTGGGTGACGACCTGCCCGGCCGGCGCCCCGGCGCCGTCGAGCAGGCCGCGCAGGCGCTTGAGCGGGGTGAACCGCCACTCCTCCTCCAGGCCGGTCAGGGCCGGGAAGTCGGCGACGTCGTACGAGCGGAGCGCCTGCGACTTGGTGGTCGGCGGCGCGGAAGCCTGGGTAGTCATCTCTTCCTTGGTCTGTTCTGCGACGACGGTGTCATTGATTGGAGGGTCGGTCGGTGTTCGTGCGGCCCGGCCAGACGGGTCGGCGTTCGCGTGGCCCCCGCAGTGGGTCGGCGTTCGCTCGGCCCCGCAAGCGGGTCGGGCTGGTCGCCGCCCCGGTCGGGGTCAGCCGACCGCGCCCTCCATCTGGAGCTCGATCAGGCGGTTGAGCTCCAGGGCGTACTCCATCGGGAGCTCCTTGGCGATCGGCTCGATGAAGCCGCGCACGATCATCGCCATCGCCTCGTCCTCGCTCAGGCCCCGGCTCATCAGGTAGAAGAGCTGGTCCTCGCTGACCTTGGAGACGGTTGCCTCGTGCCCCATCGACACGTCGTCCTCGCGGATGTCGACGTACGGGTAGGTGTCGGAGCGGGAGATGGTGTCGACCAGCAGCGCGTCGCACTTCACCGTGCTGGCGCTGTGGTGCGAGCCCTCCAGCACCTGCACCAGGCCCCGGTACGAGGTGCGGCCGCCGCCCCGGGCGATCGACTTGGAGACGATGGTGCTGCTGGTGTGCGGTGCGGCGTGCACCATCTTGGCGCCGGCGTCCTGGTGCTGGCCCTCACCCGCCATCGCCACCGAGAGCACCTCGCCCTTGGCGTGCTCGCCGGTCATGTAGACCGCCGGGTACTTCATGGTGACCTTGGAGCCGATGTTGCCGTCGATCCACTCCATGGTCGCGCCCTCGTGGCACACGGCGCGCTTGGTGACCAGGTTGTAGACGTTGTTCGACCAGTTCTGGATGGTCGTGTAGCGGCACCGGGCGTTCTTCTTGACGATGATCTCCACCACCGCGCTGTGCAGCGAGTCGGAGGAGTAGATGGGCGCGGTGCAGCCCTCGACGTAGTGCACGTACGCACCCTCGTCGACGATGATCAGCGTCCGCTCGAACTGGCCCATGTTCTCCGTGTTGATCCGGAAGTAGGCCTGCAGCGGGATCTCCACGTGCACGCCCTTCGGCACGTAGATGAACGAGCCACCGGACCAGACGGAGGTGTTCAGCGCGGCGAACTTGTTGTCGCCGACCGGGATCACCGTGCCGAAGTACTCCTTGAACAGGTCCTCGTGCTCCTTGAGGGCGGTGTCGGTGTCGAGGAAGACGACACCCTGCTCCTCGAGGTCCTCACGGATCTTGTGGTAGACGACCTCGGACTCGTACTGGGCCGCGACACCGGCGATCAGCCGCTGCTTCTCCGCCTCCGGGATGCCCAGCTTGTCGTAGGTGTTCTTGATGTCCTCGGGCAGGTCCTCCCAGCTGGTGGCCTGCTTCTCGGTGGACCGGACGAAGTACTTGATGTTGTCGAAGTCGATCCCGGTGAGGTCGGCGCCCCAGGCCGGCATGGGCTTGCGGTCGAACAGCCGCAGGCCCTTCAGCCGCAGGTCGAGCATCCAGGCCGGCTCGTTCTTCTTGGCCGAGATGTCCCGCACCACCGCCTCGTTGAGGCCGCGCTGGGCGGAGGCCCCGGCGACGTCCGGGTCGGCCCAGCCGTACTCGTAGCGGCCCAGGGCGGCGAGCTGCTCCTCCTGGGTCAGGGGCTGGACGATCTGCTCGGTCATCTATCTGTCCTCACAGTGGTGACGGTCTTACCGGACTGAACACGCCCCGGCTGGGTCGGGATGTGCGTGGTGCACACCCCGTCGCCGTGCGCGATGGTGGCCAGGCGCTGTACGTGGGTGCCGACCAGACGGGAGATCACCGCGGTCTCGGCCTCGCACAGCTGGGGAAACTCGGCGGCCACGTGCGCCACCGGGCAGTGGTGCTGGCAGAGCTGGCCACCCGAGGCGATCGTGGACGCGTTGGCAGCGTAGCCCTCGGCGGTCAGCGCGGCGGCGAGCGCCTCCGCCCGGGCCAGCGGGTCGTCGCCGGCGTCCTCCATCGCCGTGCGGCAGCGCGCCTCGAGGGCGGCGACCTGCTCGGCGGCGAACGCCTCGACGGCCACCGAACCGCCGTTGCGGGCGATCCAGCGCAGCGCGGCGGTGGCCATGTTGTCGTAGTGGTGGGTGCCGCAGCGGACCCGGGCCGCGTCGGTCAGCAGGAACACCTTCGCCGGGCGGCCGCGGCCGCGGTGGCCGCGCACGGTCTGCTCGCGGGCGACCACGTCACCCTCGGCGAGCATCGCGTCGAGGTGCCGGCGGATCGCCGCCGGGCTGAGCCCGAGCGCCGAACCGAGCTGCGCCGCGGTGGTCGCGCCCCGCTCCAGCAGCAGCTGGGTGACCCGGTCACGGGTGGAGACATCCGTGGCGGACGCGGACTTCGACAACTCCAGCTCGGCGCGTCTGACGCCGCGCAGCGACCTGGAGCCGTCGCCGGCGGCCGAAGCGGTCGCCGGCTGGTGCCCGGGAAGGCCCGCCGCGTTTTTCACAACGCCAACGTTACGTAATTCGCTGGGGGGCCGCAAACCCGGGTCCCGGTGATCCGAACCACCGTCCGGGCGGAGTCGCACGCTCCTCGATCACTACGGTGCGTAGGATTTGCGCCGTGAAGCGTCCCGTCCGGTCCCCGGCCCCCGCCGCGCCGCAACGCCTGCTCGCCCGGTTTCCGGTCTCCGCCGCCCTGCTGCGCCGACTCGCCCTCGCGTCCATCATCGCGAACGTCGGGATCGTGGTCACCGGCGGGGCCGTCCGACTGACCGACTCCGGCCTCGGCTGCCCCACCTGGCCCCGGTGCACCGACGCCTCCTACGTCGCCACCGCCGCGATGGGCGTGCACGGGGCGATCGAGTTCGGCAACCGGCTGCTCACCTTCGCGGTGGGGATCATCGCGGCGGCGGTGGTGCTGGCGGTGCTGCTGCACCGGCCCCGGCGGCAGGGGGTGCTGCCGCTCGCGGTCGCCGTCCTGTTCGGCATCCCGGCCCAGGCGGTGATCGGCGGGTTCACCGTGCTGAGCGACCTGAACCCCTGGGTGGTCGGGCTGCACTTCCTCGCCTCGATGGTGGTGATCGCGGCGGCGTACGCCCTCTGGCGGCGGATCAAGGACCCGGACGCGCCGGCGGTGCCGGTGGTGCCCGCCCCGCTGCACGCCCTCGCGCTGCTCACCACGCTGGCCAGCGCGGCGGTGCTCGTGGTCGGCACCTGGGTAACCGGCAGCGGCCCGCATTCGGGCGACCACGGGGCCAAGCGCAACGGGCTGGACCCGGAGACCATCTCGCAGGTGCACGCCGACGGGGTGTTCCTGCTGATCGGGCTCTCGGTGGCGCTGATCTTCGCGTTCCGGGCGGTCGGCGCCCGGCGCGCCGAGCGGGCCGCCGTGGTGCTGGTCGCGGTGGAACTCGGGCAGGGCCTGATCGGCTTCGTGCAGTACTTCACCCACCTGCCGGCGGTGCTGGTCGGCGCGCACATGCTCGGCTCCTGCCTGGTGCTGCTGGCCACGCTCTCGGTGCTCTGGTCGACCCGGGAACGCCGCCCGCTCCCCGCCGAGCCGGCCGCCGCCGCCCCGGCCGCCGAACCGGTCCCCGCCACCGCCTGACCCCGCGCCGAGCGCCACCAGATCCGCGATGCGGCGGCCTTCCCCGCCCGCCGAACCACCACATCCGGGATGTGTGTGGCCTCCGGCACCTTTCAGCGGACGGAGCCGGCGGACGTGAGCCGGCCCCGCGGTCCGCGTGGGCGGACCGGCGGGGCCGGGTGAGTGTGGTTGGCGCCGGTCAGGGGCGGCGGGTCAGGTGGGTGCGGATGGCGGTGGCCAGGCGCTCGGGGGCGCCGTCGGCGTGGCCCAGGAAGAGCGACGGCTCGGTGAGCTCCAACTCGACCAGGACCGGTGCGCCGTCCGCGCCCGGGATCAGGTCGACCCGGGCGTAGAGCAGCCGCTCCGCGCCACCCGGCACCGCCGCCAGGGTCTTCTCCGCCACCGCCAACTGTTCCTCGGTGGCGGTGCGGGCGCTGATCTCCTCGGGCTTGTAGAGCCCTTCCACTCCCAGGTCCGGGCCGGTGAGCATCGGACCCTTGCGGATCGCGTGGCTGAACGCCAGGCCGTCCGGGCCGGCCAGGAAGAGCAGCGCTGTCTCGCCGGCGCTGTCCACCGCCCGCAGGTACGGCTGAACCATGGTCACCCGGCCCGCCGCGGAGAGCCGGCGCACGTGCGCCACGGCCAGTTCCCGGTGCTCCGGGTCGGCCAGGTCGTACCGGCCGGTGTCCTGGCTGCCGGCGCTCACCGCCGGCTTGATCACGTACTCGCCGGAGTCGGCGGGCGGCTGCCAGCTCTCCCCTGGCGCGACCCAGGACGTGGGCACGGTGGGCACCCCGGCCGCGGAGAGCTCGGCCAGGTAGCGCTTGTCGGTGTTCCAGCGCACCACGTCGGCCGGGTTGGCCAGCGTCGGCACGGTGGCGGCCCAGGCGACGAACTCGTCGCGGCGCAGCGCGTAGTCCCACGGGGAGCGGAGCACGGCCAGGTCGTAGCCGGCCCAGTCGACGGCCGGGTCGTCCCAGACCGCCGGCTCGGCGGTGACGCCGTGCCGGGCCAGCGGGGCGAGCACCAGCCGGTCGTCCGGGTCGAGGTCGCGCAGTTCGGTGCAGGTGACGAGAGCGACCCGGGGTTCCCCCCGGGTCGACTGGTGGTGGTCGGTCAAGGTCAGCGGGCCATCGTGCGTCGGGCCATCGACCGCCAGAGGTCGTTGCTCGGGCGCATCTGGTCCATCAGCTCACGCTCCCAGGCGTTCTCGACCGCGACCCCAGCCTTGGCGCAGGCCTGCCGCGCGACGACGGTGTCGTCGGCGAACTGGTCGCCCCACGCGCCGTCCGCGCCCACCAGGACGATGCGCGCGCCCCGCTTGCCGACGTACTCGATGACCGCCTTCGCGCCGCCGTGCCCGGCGGCGAACGACTTGATCCCCGCGACCAGGCCGTTGGGGGCCTGCTCGGGAGCGGTCTGCTCGGCCGTCAGCGTCGTATCGGAACCATCTGCCATGACGCGAAGCCTAAGCAGACTTCCACCCAGGTGGGCGAGAACCATGAACCTTTTGTGATGCCAATTACCTCTAGGTTTAAGGAGAACCACAGGTGATTCGCCCGGTTATATCCGGACTTCCGCTGGCAAAGCGGCCCGACAAACCACCCCGGCTCGTTACAGGTTGAGCCCGTCGGACTCATGATGATAGTCACCCTGATGTGATGTGAAACCCGGACAACTCATCCATGATGATGATTTGTCGAGCCAGCTTGCGACCCGGAAGCGGACTCGCCCCGCCAGCGGAAGCGAGCGACCAGCGTCCTCCCGGACGGCCGCCGTGGCTCAGATCAGGGCGTCCAGGGCGACGGCCGCGAAGAGGATGGTCAGGTACGTCGTCGACCAGTGGAACAGCCGCATCGGCTTGACCGCCAGCCCCCGGGCGCTTCGGCGGGCCAGCTTGTGCGCCTCGACGAGGAAGATGGCGCCGACGACCGCGGCGGGCACCCCGTAGATCAGGCTCATCCCCAGCGGCCAGACCGCCAGCGAGGACGCCACGGTCAGCCAGGCGAAGATGACGATCTCGGCGTTCACCCGGCGGGCGGAGGCCACCACCGGCAGCATCGGGATGCCGGCCCGGGCGTAGTCGTCCTTGTACTTCATCGCCAGCGGGTAGAAGTGCGGCATCTGCCAGAAGAAGACCACCGCGAACAGGGCCCACGCCGCCGGCGCCAGCGACCCGGTCACCGCCGCCCAGCCGATCAGCACCGGCGCCGCCCCGCAGGCGCCGCCCCAGAACGTGTTGGCCGTCGTGGTGCGCTTGAGCCAGAGGGTGTAGACGACGTCGTAGTAGACGATCGCGGCGAGGGTGAGCCCGGCGGCCAGCAGGTTGGTGAACGCCGCCATCAGCGCCACCGACACCGCGGCCAGCACCAGCCCGAAGATCAACGCGTTGCGCGGGGTCACCGTGTGCGCCGGCAGCGGGCGGCGCTTGGTGCGCCGCATCAGCTGGTCGATGTCCCGGTCGATGTAGCAGTTGATGACGCTGGCCGCGCCGGCCGCGAGCGAGCCGCCGACCAGCACCACGGCGACCAGCCAGAGCGACGGCAGGCCGCCGTCCGCGAGCATCATCGCCGGCACGGTGGTGACCAGCAGCAGCTCGACGATCCGGGGCTTGGTCAGCGTGACGTACGCCGACAGCACCGCCCGGACGTCCCGCGGCGCGGCCACCGCCTCCTTGCCCCCCGTGCGCACCGGCTGCTGCCCGGCAGGGGTGCTGACGGGGCGGTCGGTGATCATGCTCACGGATTGCCACCTTCCGGCGTCGGCAGGGGAGGTCGGTTCGGCCGGGCCCGGTTCGGGTCCACACACCGCCCCACACACTACGCGCTGTCGTTTTGGCTGCCCGGCCGACCCGGCAACGGTGCGAGCCGTCACACCGTCGCGGGATCGAACGTCGATCCGCCCGGACACGTACAGACCAGCATGCAGAGATCCCCGGGCGGACGTTTAGGACCGCTCGATAGGGTCATCAGTGAGGGTTCCGCCCATCTGCCGAGGAGCACAACCATCGTGGCTGCCAACCGTCCCGAGCACCCTGCACTGAACTGGTCCGACCTCGACCGCCGGGCCGTCGACACCGTCCGCGTGCTGGCCATGGACGCCGTGGAGAAATCCGGCAACGGCCACCCGGGCACCGCGATGAGCCTCGCGCCCGCGGCGTACCTGCTCTTCAACCGGGTGATGCGGCACAACCCGGCCGACCCGAACTGGCCCGGCCGGGACCGTTTCGTGCTCTCCGCCGGCCACTCCAGCCTCACCCTCTACATCCAGCTCTTCCTCTCCGGCTACCCGCTGAGCCTGGAGGACCTGCAGTCGCTGCGGCAGTGGGGCTCGCTGACCCCGGGCCACCCGGAGCACGGGCACACCCCCGGCGTCGAGACCACCACCGGGCCGCTCGGCCAGGGGATGGGCAACGCGGTCGGGATGGCCATGGCGGCCCGCCGCGAGCGCGGCCTGTTCGACCCGGAGGCCGAGCCGGGCGCCTCGGTCTTCGACCACGACATCTGGTGCATCGCCTCCGACGGCGACATCGAGGAGGGCATCAGCCACGAGGCCAGCGCGCTCGCCGGGCACCAGCAGCTGGGCAACCTCTGCGTGATCTACGACGACAACGAGATCTCGATCGAGGACGACACCCGGATCGCCAAGAGCGAGGACGTCGCGGCCCGCTACGAGGCGTACGGCTGGCACGTGCAGACGGTCGACTGGCGCCGCGGCGACGCCGACCAGGGCGACTACCACGAGGACGTGGAGGCGCTCTACCAGGCGCTGCTGGCGGCGAAGGCGGAGACCGGCCGCCCCTCCTTCATCGCGCTGCGCACCATCATCGGCTGGCCCGCCCCCAACAAGCAGAACACCGGCAAGATCCACGGCTCGGCCCTCGGCGCCGACGAGGTGGCCGCCACCAAGCAGATCCTCGGCTTCGACCCGCAGCGCACCTTCGAGGTGGACGAGGAGGTCCTCGCGCACGCCCGCCGGGTGATGGAGCGCGGCGCGGCGGCCCAGCGCGAGTGGACCGGGGCGTTCGACACCTGGGCGCAGGGCAACCCGGAGCGCCGGGCGCTCTGGGACCGGCTGGCCAGCCGGACGCTGCCGCAGGGCTGGGCGGACGCCCTGCCGGAGTTCCCGGCCGACGCCAAGGGCATCGCCACCCGGGCCGCGTCCGGCAAGGTGCTGGAAGCGCTCGCGCCGGTGCTGCCGGAGCTGTGGGGCGGTTCGGCCGACCTGGCCGAGAGCAACAACACCACCATGAAGGGCGAGCCCTCCTTCATTCCGGCCACCCACGCCACCAAGGACTTCCCCGGCCACGAGTACGGCCGCACGCTGCACTTCGGCATCCGCGAGCACGCCATGGGCGCGATCCTCAACGGCATCGCGCTGCACGGCGGCACCCGCCCGTACGGCGGCACCTTCCTGGTGTTCAGCGACTACATGCGGCCGTCCGTCCGGTTGGCCGCGCTGATGAAGCTGCCGGTGGTCTACGTCTGGACGCACGACTCGATCGGCCTCGGCGAGGACGGCCCCACCCACCAGCCGGTGGAGCACCTGACCGCGCTGCGGGCGATCCCGGGGCTGGACGTGGTCCGCCCGGCCGACGCGAACGAGACGGCCTGGGCCTGGCGGCAGGCGCTGGAGCACACCGACCGGCCGACCGCGCTGGCGCTCAGCCGCCAGGCGCTGCCGACCTTCGACCGGTCGACGCTGGCCGGCGCCGAGGGGGTGGCGAAGGGCGGCTATGTGCTGGCCGAGGCGTCCACCGGCAAGCCGCAGGTGATCCTCATCGGCACCGGCTCCGAGGTGCAGCTCTGCCTGACCGCGCGGGAGCGGCTGGAGGCGGACGGCACGCCCACCCGGGTCGTTTCGATGCCCTGCCAGGAGTGGTTCGCCGAGCAGGACGAGGCGTACCGGGAGTCGGTGCTGCCGCGCGGGGTAAAGGCACGGGTGAGCGTGGAGGCGGGCATCGCCATGTCCTGGCGCGCGATCGTCGGCGACTGCGGCGAGAGCGTCAGCCTGGAGCACTACGGGGCGAGTGCCCCGCACTCCGTGCTCTTCGAGCAGTTCGGGTTCACCCCCGACCGGATCGTGGCCGCCGCGCACGCGGCACTGACCCGGGTGGGCGACATCACCGGTTTCACCACCGGCAACTGAGGGAGCGTGGACGGCATGACGGACAGGCTGGGCGAGCTCAGCGCCGCGGGCGTGGCGATCTGGCTCGACGATCTTTCCAGGACGCGACTGAGCTCCGGCGGGCTGGACCAGCTCCGCCGGGAGAAGCACCTGGTCGGGGTGACTTCCAACCCGACCATCTTCGCCAAGGCGCTGAGCGACGCGGACGAGTACAACTGGCAGCTCAGGGACCTCGCCATTCGTGGGGTGGACGTCGAAGAGGCCGTCCGCATGCTCACCACGTACGACGTGCGGTGGGCCTGCGACGTGATGCGGCCGGCGTACGACGCCAGCGGCGGGGTGGACGGCCGGGTCTCCATCGAGGTGGACCCGCGGCTGGCGCACGAGACGGACAAGACCGTCGCCGAGGCCGGCGCGCTGTGGTGGCTGATCGACCGGCCCAACCTCTTCATCAAGATCCCGGCCACCGAGGCCGGCCTGCCGGCGATCACCGCCACCCTGGCCCAGGGGATCAGCGTCAACGTGACTTTGATCTTCGGGCTGGATCGCTACTCGCAGGTGATGGAGGCGTTCCTGGCCGGCCTGGAGCAGGCGAAGGCGAACGGGCACGACCTGTCCAAGATCGGCTCGGTGGCGTCCTTCTTCGTCTCCCGGGTCGACACCGAGGTCGACAAGCGGCTGGAGAAGCTCGGCTCCGAGCAGGCCAAGGCGCTGCGCGGCAAGGCCGCCGTGGCCAACGCCCGGCTGGCGTACGAGCGGTACGGCGAGGTCTTCTCCTCCGACCGCTGGCAGGCCCTGGCCGACGCCGGGGCGCACCCGCAGCGGCCACTGTGGGCCTCCACCTCGACCAAGAACCCGGACTACCGGGACGTCATCTACGTCGAGGAGCTGATCGCACCGGGCACCGTCAACACCATGCCGGAGTCGGTGATCCACGCGTACGCCGACCACGGCGAGACCAGCGCCGACACCGTCACCGGCGGGTACGACGACGCCCGCAAGGTCTTCGCCGACCTGGAGTCGGTGGGCGTCGACATGACCGACGTGATCGCCGTGCTGGAGCGCGAGGGCGTGGAGAAGTTCGAGGCCAGCTGGCAGGAGCTGCTCGACGGCGTCCGCAAGTCGCTGGCCGCCGCCGGGCAGGGCACCGGGCACCCCGGCCGGGCCGCCAAGGACAACGCCCAGGCCGCGCAGCAGGCGGGAGGCAACGCGTGAGCGAACAGATGGACCGGCCCGGCGTGGGCACGCAGCGAAGCGGAGTGCTGTCATGAGCGACCTGATGGCGGGGCCGGTCGAGGCGGCCGCCGGGATCGCGGTGCACGGGGCGGACACGGTCGACCGGTCGGCCCCCGCCTCCACCCGGCAGGCGCTGGTCGCCAACGGCGTACCGGGCCGGTTGGCCGCAAAGGACGCCACCCTGTGGGGTCCCGACGCCGAGGCCGAGGCGAAGATCCGGCTCGGCTGGGTGGACACCCACCGCCGCAGCCGTGAACTGCTCCCCCAGCTCGCCGAGCTGAAGGCGGAGCTGGCCGACCTGGACCACGTGGTGCTCGCCGGGATGGGCGGCTCCTCGCTGGCCCCCGAGGTCATCGCGCGCACCCTCGGCAAGCAGCTGACCGTGCTGGACACCACCGACCCGGGGCAGGTCCGGGCGGCGCTGGCCGACCGGCTGGAGCGCACCGTGGTGGTGGTGGCCAGCAAGTCCGGCTCGACGGTGGAGACCGACAGCCACCGCCGCGCGTACTGGCAGGCGTTCCTCGACGCCGGGATGACCGAGGCGGAGGCCGGCCGGCACTTCGTCATCGTCACCGACCCGGGATCGCCGCTGGAGCAGACCGCGGCCGAGATGGGCGCGATCGCCGTACTGGCCGACCCGAACGTGGGCGGCCGGTACTCGGCGCTGACCGCGTTCGGGCTGGTCCCGTCCGCGCTGGCCGGGGTCGAGGTGGCCGAGCTGCTGGACGAGGCCGAGGCGTTGTTCTCCTCGTTCGGCCGGGACGGCGACAACCCGGGCCTGGCGCTGGGCGCCGCGCTCGGCGCGGCGGCCACCATGGGCCGGGACAAGGTCGCGCTGATCGCCGACGGCACCGGCATCGACGGACTGGGCGACTGGGCCGAGCAACTGATCGCCGAGTCCACCGGCAAGGCCGGGGTCGGCATCCTGCCGGTGGTGGTCGAGTCGCCACAGAGCCCGGGCGCCACCGGGCCGGACGTGCTCACCGTGACC
The DNA here is from genome assembly GCF_003176715.1 of Micromonospora sp. S4605. Lineage (NCBI taxonomy): Bacteria > Bacillati > Actinomycetota > Actinomycetes > Micromonosporales > Micromonosporaceae > Micromonospora > Micromonospora sp. S4605. The sequence goes on along the minus strand of NZ_QGSW01000105.1, from coordinate 13,373 downwards.
TACGGCGGCGCGCTGGGCGCCGGCCAGCTGCCCGGCGGCGGCGCGACGCCGGACGTGGCGGTCAACGGCCCGCTCGGCGCCCAGTTCCTGACCTGGGAGTACGCCACCGCGGTCGCCGGGGTGGTGCTCGGCATCGACCCGTTCAACCAGCCCAACGTCACCGAGAGCAAGGAAAACACCAACAAGATCCTGGCCTCCGGGGCGCCGGCGGAGACGCCGTCGTTCACCGAGGGCGCGATCGAGGTGTACGCCCCGGCGGGCGCTCCGGGCGACCTGGCCGGCGTGCTGCGCTGGCTGGTGGACGGGCTGGGTGACGACGGCTACCTGGCGGTGATGGCGTACCTCGACCGGTTCGCCGACGCCGACGCGGCCCGGCTGCGGCCGCTGCTCGCCGGCGCCGCCGGACGCCCGGTCACCTTCGGCTGGGGTCCGCGGTTCCTGCACTCCACCGGGCAGTACCACAAGGGCGGCCCGCAGGTCGGCAGCTACCTGCAGCTGACCGGCGCGGTCACCGACGACCTGCCGGTGCCGGGCAAGCCGTACACCTTCGGCGAGCTGCAGGCGGCGCAGGCCGCCGGCGACCGGCAGGCGCTGGCCGGCCGGCAGCGCCCGGTGCTGCGGTTGCACCTGACCGACCGGTCGGCGGGGCTGGCCCAGCTGCTCGATGCGACGGGGGCGCTGCGGGCGTGACGATGGACGACGTGGACCGGGCGGAGCGAGGAGGCGGCGTGAACCCGCTGCGCGACCCGCAGGACCGGCGGCTGCCGAGGATCCCGGAGCCGTGCGCTCTGGTGATCTTCGGCGTCACCGGCGACCTGGCCCGGAAGAAGTTGCTCCCGGCGGTGTACGACCTGGCCAACCGCGGTCTGCTGCCACCGGGTTTCGTGGTTCTCGGGTTCGCCCGGCGGGACTGGGGCGACGGCGACTTCGAGACCCTGGCCTGCGAGGCGGCGAAGAAGCACGCCCGCACCCCGTGGCGGGAGGAGGTCTGGGCGCGGCTGGCCGGCAACATCAAGTTCGTCGGCGGCTCGTTCGACGACGACGCCGCCTTCGACCACCTGGCCCGCTGCCTGGACGAGTTGCGCCAGTCGCACGGCATCCCCGGCAACGCGGCCTTCTACTTCTCCATCCCACCGGCCGCGTTCCCGGTGGTGCTCAAGCAGCTGGCCCGCACCGGGCTGGCCGACAACGAGAAGTCGGGCGGCTGGCGCCGGGTGGTGGTGGAGAAGCCGTTCGGCCACGACCTGCCCTCGGCGAAGGCGCTCAACGACCTGGTCGACGACGTCTTCACCCGGCGGGACGTCTTCCGGATCGACCACTATCTCGGCAAGGAGACGGTCCAGAACATCCTCGCCCTGCGGTTCGCCAACAATCTGTTCGAGCCGCTGTGGAACTCCAAGTACGTCGACTCGGTGCAGATCACCATGGCCGAGGACGTCGGCATCGGTACCCGGGCGGCGTTCTACGACTCGGTCGGCACGGCCCGGGACGTGCTCCAGAACCACCTGCTCCAGTTGCTGGCGCTGGTGGCGATGGAGGAGCCGACCAGCTTCGACGCCGACGAGATCCGCACCGAGAAGCTCAAGGTGCTCAAGGCGATCACGCTGCCCAAGGACGTCTCCCAGGGCACCGTGCGGGGCCAGTACCTGCCGGGCTGGGTGGGCGGCCAGCGGGCGGTGGGCTACCTGGACGAGGAGGGGGTCCCGCCGGACTCCACCACGGAGACGTACGTGGCGGTGCGGCTGGGCATCCAGAACCGGCGCTGGGCCGAGGTGCCGTTCTACATCCGGGCCGGCAAGCGGCTGCCGCGGCGGGTCACCGAGGTGGCCATCATGTTCAAGCGGGCGCCGCACCTGCCGTTCAACCCGGCGGACATGGAGTCGCTGGGCAACAACCAGCTGGTCATCCGGGTGCAGCCGGACGAGGGCGTGGTGCTGAAGTTCGGCGCGAAGGTGCCGGGCACCACGATGGAGGTCCGCGACATCGCGATGGACTTCCAGTACGGCGAGGCGTTCACCGAGTCCAGCCCGGAGGCGTACGAGCGGCTGGTGCTGGACGTGCTGATCGGCGACCGCACCCTCTTCCCGGACGCCGCCGAGGTCGAGCAGAGCTGGCAGGTCGTGGACCCGCTGGAGCACGCCTGGGCGGACACGAAGCCGGAGCCGTACCGGGCCGGCGAGTGGGGTCCGCGGGCCGCCGACGAGATGCTGGCCCGCGAGGGCCGCGCCTGGCGGCGCGCATGAGCGAGCGCAGCGAGCTGAGTGAGCGCAGCGAGCGAATCATCAGGCTTGGACGGACCGGGAGGCTCCAGTGATCGGCCTGTGGGACACCACCGGCAACGAGGTGGTCAAGGCGCTGGCCGCCGAACGTCGCAGCGCCGGCGGGGTGGCCAGCGGGATGGCCCTGACGCTGATCGTGGTGGTGGACGAGAAGCGGGTCCGCGAGGCGGAGGCGGCCGCGACCATAGCGTCCGCCGCCCACCCGTGCCGCCTGGTGGTGGTGGTCCGCGCCGACGTCGAACGGGACCGCAACCGGTTGGACGCGGAGATCGTCGTCGGTGGCCGGCTCGGCCCGGGCGAGGCGGTGGTCACCCGGATGTACGGCCGGCTCGCGCTGCACGCCGAGTCGGTGGTGATGCCGCTGCTGGTGCCGGACGTGCCGGTGGTGACCTGGTGGCACGGCGAGCCACCGGAGGAGATCGCCACCGACTTCCTCGGGGTGGTGGCCGACCGGCGGATCACCGACACCGCGCAGGCCGTGGATCCGATCGAGGCGTTGCGGCAGCGCGCCCGGGACTACGCGCCGGGCGACACCGACCTGGCCTGGACCCGGATCACCCCGTGGCGCACGCTGGTGGCCGGGGCGTTCGACACCACGCAGGCGCGGGTCACCGAGGCGACAGTGGTCGCGCCGGGCAGCGACCCGACGGCGGCGTTGATGATCGGCTGGCTGGGCAGCCGGCTCGGCATCACCCCGCGCTGGCAGACCACCGACCAGTTCCCCCGGATGCGTGAGGTGCAGCTGCGCTGCGCCAACGGCGACGAGCTGACGCTGACCCGGGACGACAGCGTGGCGACGTTCCGCCGGACCGGCCAGGAGGACCGCCAGCTGCCGCTGGTGCGCCGGCCGCTCGGCGACGAGCTGGCCGAGGAGCTGCGCCGGCTCGACGCCGACCAGGTGTACGCGGAGGCGCTCGGCGCCGCCGCCGGGCTGACCGGCCTGGAACAGCGCCCGGGCCAGCGGGTGCACGTCTGGAAGGATCCGGCCACCGCGCAGCGCGCCGAGGCGGGAGTCACCGCGCACGCCGCCACGAGCGGCGAGCACTGAGCCCCGGCGGCCGGCGTACGGCCGGCAGCGGGGATGACGGACAGCGACCGCCGGGCGGTCGGGAAACGAAGGCACACGGATGAGTGAGGTGAGTGTCGCCGTCCACGCCGACGCCGATCTGCTGGCGCAGACCGTGGCGGCTCGGCTGGTGGTGCGGCTGCTCGACGCGCAGGCCGCGCGGGGGCAGGCGGCGATGGTGCTGACCGGCGGGCGGATCGCCGCGGCGGTCTACCGGGCGGTGGCGGCGCTGCCGGCCCGGGACGCGGTGGACTGGTCCCGGGTGGACGTCTGGTGGGGCGACGAGCGGTTCCTGCCGGCCGGCGACCCGGAGCGCAACGAGACCCAGGCGCGGGCGGCGCTGCTGGACGCCGTGCCGCTGGACCCGGCCCGGGTGCACCCGATGCCGCCGTCCGACGCCGGCGCCGACCCGGAGGAGGCGGCCGCCCGGTACGCCGCCGAGCTGGCCGCCGCGGCCCGGCCGGGCACGGCTCTGCTCCCCCACTTCGACGTGCTGCTGCTCGGCGTCGGTGAGGACGGGCACGTGGCCTCGGTCTTCCCGGAGCACCCGGTGCACTACGAGAGCCGGCCGGTCAGCGCGGTGCGGGGCAGTCCGAAGCCACCGCCGGTGCGGACCACCCTCACCCTGCCGGCGATCAACACCGCCGAGGAGGTCTGGCTGGTGGCCAGCGGGGCGGACAAGGCCCACGCGGTGGGGATGGCGCTGGCCGGCGCGGGGCCGGTGCAGTTGCCGGCGGCCGGGGTCCAGGGCACCAGCCGTACCCTCTGGCTGCTGGACCGGTCCGCGGCGGCCGACGTGCCGGCCCGGCTGCGCAGCCTGCGCTAGCCGCGGCGCGGGCCCCCGGCGGCAAAGGCTCACGTCCGGGCGGATCGGCGGGCCGGATCCGAGCAGGCTCGGCTTCCCGCCGGCGAGGACGCCCGCGGACCGGTCGGCCGGCTTCCGGTCAGCCGGTGCCGCGGCGGCGGCGCAGCTCGGCGAGCGCCTCGGCCAGGATGGCCTCGCCCTCGGCGTCGGTGCGCCGCTCCTTCACGTACGCCAGGTGGCTCTTGTAGGGCTCGGACCGCACCCGGCCGGGCGGGTTCTGCGCGTCCTGGCCGGCCGGGTAGCCGCAGCGCGGGCAGTCCCAGACCGGGGGCGCCTCCGCCTCGGCGGCGATCCGGATCTGGGTGTGGTGTCCGTTGCGGCACCAGTAGGTGACCGGCCGGCAGGGGGCCGGCTCGTAGCGCTCGGCGGGGCGTTCGGGCGTGGACCCGACCCGCGAGCCGCGGATGACGTTGCCGTTTGGCACGGCTGCTCGCTCCTGTCGTCGGAGGGGACCGCCGCTCAGGGGGGCGGCGGGCGACGCGGTGCAGCGGGGTGAAACGGACTGCGCGCGGCCCGTCGGGGGACGGACCGCGCGCAGATTGTACGACTTGACGGGCTACTCAGGCGGCGCCGTCGAGTTGCAGCCGGAGCCAGAGGCCAAGCCCAACGATGCAGGCGAACCAGACAATACCCACCAGAACGGTGTAGCGGTCCAGGTTCTTCTCGGCCACCGACGACCCCGCCAGGCTGGAGCTGACGCCGCCGCCGAACATGCTCGACAGCCCGCCACCCTTACCTCGGTGGAGCAGGATCAGCAGGGTGAGCAGGACGCTCGTGATGATCAGCAACACGATCAACGTGTATGCGAACCAGATCGGCATGGCTGGGGTCAGTCCTCTCGTAGCGATCCTCGCCCGGCAGGTCGGGCACGCGGCACCGACCGGCGGACGGGCGGAGTCAAGGATAGCGAGCGATCAGCGGGCGATGTGCTCCGGGAACCGGCAGATCTGCGCGAATTCCTCGGCGTCGAGGCTCGCCCCGCCGACCAGCGCCCCGTCCACGTCCGGCTGCGCCATGATCGCGGCGACGTTGGACGCCTTGACCGAGCCGCCGTAGAGGATCCGGACCTGGTCCGCGGTCTCCTGACCGAAGGTCTCGACCAGCCGGGTGCGGACCGCGCCGCACACCTCCTGGGCGTCCTCCGGGGTGGCCGTCTTGCCGGTGCCGATCGCCCAGACCGGCTCGTACGCGACCACCACCCGGGTGACCTGCTCCGGGGTCAGCCCGTTCAGCGCGGCGTCGAGCTGGTCGCAGCAGTGCGGCACGTGCTCGCCCCGCTCGCGGACCTCCAGCCCCTCCCCCACGCAGAGGATCGGGGTCAGCCCATGGGTCAACGCGGCCTGCACCTTGGCGTTGACGATCGCGTCGTCCTCGTGGTGGTAGGCCCGCCGCTCGGAGTGCCCGACCACCACGTAGGTGCAGCCCAGCTTCGCCAGCATCGGGCCGGCGATGTCGCCGGTGTAGGCCCCGGACGGGTACGGCGAGAGGTCCTGCGCGCCGTAGCCGATCAGCAGCTTGTCGCCGTCCACGGCGGTCTGCACCGTGCGCAGGTCGGTGTACGGCGGCAGCACCACCGTCTCGACCTCGCCGAGCTGCTTCTCGCTGAGGCTGGCCGCCAGCTTCTGCACCAGCAGGTTCGCCTCGAGGTGGTTCAGGTTCATCTTCCAGTTGCCGGCCATCAGGGGCCGGCGGGTGGCACTCGCCATCACTTCTCCAGGGCCGCGATGCCGGGGAGGGTCTTGCCCTCCAGGTATTCCAGGGAGGCGCCGCCGCCGGTGGAGATGTGCCCGAACGACGACTCGTCCAGGCCCAGCGCCCGCACCGCCGCCGCCGAGTCACCGCCACCGACCACGGTGAACGCGCCGGACGTGGCGATCGCCTCGGCGACCCCGCGGGTGCCGTTGGCGAAGGCCGCCATCTCGAACACGCCCATCGGGCCGTTCCAGAAGATCGTCTTCGCGCCCTTGAGCGCGGCGGCGAACCCGGCCACCGTCTCCGGGCCGATGTCCAGCCCGACCCGCTTGCTCGGGATCCCGTCGGCCGGCACGGTGTCGTGCGCGGCGTCCGGGGCGAACGCGTCCGCGGCCACCACGTCGACCGGGAGCAGGATCTTCCCGCCGGAGCGCTCGATCAGGTTGCCGCAGGTCTCGACCATGTCCTCCTCGAGCAGCGAGCTGCCCACCTCGTGGCCCTGGGCCTTGAGGAAGGTGAAGCACATGCCGCCGCCGATGAGCAGCCGGTCGACCGTGGGCAGCAGCGCCTCGATCACGGCGAGCTTGTCGGAGACCTTGGAACCGCCGAGCACCACCACGTACGGGCGGGCCGGGTCGCCGGTGAGGGTGGAGAGCACCTCCACCTCGCGCAGCACCAGCCGGCCGGCGAAGTGCGGCAGCCGGGCCGGCACGTCGTAGACGCTGGCGTGCTTGCGGTGCACCGCGCCGAAGGCGTCGTCGACGTAGGCGTCGCCGAACGCGGCGAGCTGGCCGGCGAAGGCGCCCCGCTCGGCCTCGTCCTTGCTGGTCTCGCCCGCGTTGAAGCGCAGGTTCTCCAGCAGCGCTACCTCGCCGTCGGCGAGCGCGTCCACGGTGGACCGGGCCGAGTCGCCGACCGTGTCGGTGGCGAAGTGCACCGGGGCGCCGAGCAGCTCACCGAGCCGCCCGGCGACCGGGCGGAGGCTGAACGCCGGGTCCGGCGAGCCCTTCGGGCGGCCCAGGTGCGAGCAGACGACCACCTTCGCGCCGGCCCCGGTGAGCGCGCTCAGGGTGGGCAGGACGGCCCGGATCCGGCCGTCGTCCGTGATGTCGCCGGACTGCTTGTCGAGCGGGACGTTCAGGTCGGCGCGCACCAGCACGCGCCGACCCGACACCCCCTCGGCGAGCAGGTCGTCGAGGGTCCGGATGCTCACAGCGACTGACCCACCAGCTTGACCAGGTCCACCAGGCGGTTGGAGTAGCCCCACTCGTTGTCGTACCAGCCGACGACCTTGACCTGGTTGCCGACCACCTTGGTCAGCGGCGCGTCGAAGATGCACGACGCCGGGTCGGTCACGATGTCGGTGGAGACGATCGGGTCCTCGTTGTAGACCAGGATGCCCTTGAGCGGCCCGTCGGCGGCCGCCTTCATCGCGGCGTTGACCTCGTCGACCGTGGTCTCCCGGTTGAGGTTCACGGTCAGGTCGGTGGTCGACCCGGTGGGGATCGGCACCCGCAGCGCGTAGCCGTCCAGCTTGCCCTTGAGCTCCGGCAGCACCAGCCCGATCGCCTTCGCCGCACCGGTCGAGGTCGGCACGATGTTCAGCGCGGCGGCCCGGGCCCGGCGCAGGTCCTTGTGCGGGGCGTCCTGCAGGTTCTGGTCCTGGGTGTACGCGTGGATGGTGGTCATCAGGCCGTGCTGGATGCCGAACGTGTCCTGCAGGACCTTCGCCATCGGGGCGAGGCAGTTGGTGGTGCAGGACGCGTTGGAGATGATGGTGTGCTTGGCCGGGTCGTACTGGTCCTGGTTGACGCCCATCACCACGGTGACGTCCTCGTTCTTCGCCGGCGCGGAGATGATGACCTTCTTGGCCCCGCCGTCGATGTGCGCCTTCGCCTTGGTGGCGTCGGTGAAGAAGCCGGTGGACTCGATGACGACGTCCGCGCCGACCTCGCCCCACGGCAGCTTCGCCGGGTCCTTCTCGGCGTACGCCTTGATGGTCTTGCCGCCCACGGTGATCTCGTCGGCGGTGGCCTTGACCTCCTGCGGGAGGCGACCAAGGATGCTGTCGTACTTGACAAGGTGGGCGAGCGTCCCGTTGTCGGTCAGGTCGTTGACCGCCACGACCTCGACGTCAGCGCCGGACGCCAGCACTGCCCGGAAGAAGTTGCGGCCGATCCGGCCGAAGCCGTTGATGCCAACCCGGATGGTCACAGGTCCCATCTCCTCGCGTTCTGTCCGCCGGCGTGGGATCACCGCCGGCGAAGTGGTGTGCGCCGACCGTTGGAGCCGGCCGTTGACGGTTCATCTCGGCCACCCCGCCGCGGTCGTGGAGACCTGACCGCCCGAGGCGGTGAGCACGGCGAGGAGTACCGGTGCCGGCCCCCTTGCCGTACGCAGCGACCTTATCCGAGCACACGGCGGCGCGCTGCGTCGGGTGGTGATCCCGCACGCGACCGCGACGCCTCACCGTCCTATCAGACCACGAGCATGTCGGGCGTGACGGCCGCTTCGGTATCCGGGATGCCCAGGTCCCGGGCCCGCTTGTCGGCCAGCGCCAGCAGCCGGCGGATCCGGCCGGCGATGGCGTCCTTGGTCAGCGGCGGGTCGGCCAGCGCACCCAGCTCCTCCAGCGAGGCCTGCCGGTGCTCCAGCCGCAGCCGGCCGGCCGAGGTGAGGTGGTGCGGCGCGTCGTCGGCGAGGATCTCCAGGGCTCGGGTCACCCGGGCGGCGGCGGCGACCGCGGCCCGCGCCGAGCGGCGCAGGTTGGCGTCGTCGAAGTTGGCTAGCCGGTTCGCCGTGGCCCGCACCTCGCGACGCACCCGCCGCTCCTCCCAGGCCAGCACGCTGGAGTGCGCGCCGATCCGGGTGAGCAGCGCGGCGATCGCGTCGCCGTCCTTGACCACCACCCGGTCCACCCCGCGCACCTCGCGGTTCTTGGCGGTGATGCCGATCCGCCGGGCCGCGCCGACCAGGGCCAGCGCCGACTCCGGGCCGGGGCAGGTGATCTCCAGCGCGCTGGAGCGGCCCGGCTCGGTCAGCGAGCCGTGCGCCATGAACGCCCCGCGCCAGGCCGACACCGCGCAGCACACGTTCGCCGCCACCACGTGCGGCGGCAGCCCGCGCACCGGCCGGCCGCGCACGTCGAGCAGGCCGGTCTGCCGGGCCAGCGCCTCGCCGTCCTTGACCACCCGGACGATGAAGTGGCTGCCCTTGCGCAGCCCGCCCGAGGCGAGCACGTGGATCTCGCTGGGGTAGCCGTAGACCTCGGCGATCTCCCGCCGCAGCCGCCGGGCCACCGCACCGGTGTCGAGTTCCGCCTCCACGACCACGCGGCCGGAGACGATGTGCAGCCCACCCGCGAACCGGAGCAGCGCCGCCATCTCCGCCCGCCGGCAGCAGGGCTTGGGCACGTCGACCCGACTCAGCTCGTCCTTGACCGCCGCCGTCATCGCCATTGTGCGTCCCCTCACGGACCGGTTCCGGCGTGTCGCCGGAGATTACGTACGTGTCTAACGATCGGCACCCAGGACGGGCACCAGTGCGGCGCCCAGGGCGGCCGGATCATGACGGGGAGTGCCGTCGGTGACCGCGACGGGGGCGAGGACCAGTCGGGCACCCAGCGATTCTGCCGCACGCTCGACCGGTTCGGGGTCACCCACCGCCTTGGAATCCGCCAGCACGAAGTCGACCTTGAGTTCCGGCAGGTACCAGCGCAGCGCGGCGAGATGGTCGGCCACCGACAGCCCGAGCGTCTCCTTCTCGGCCGCCAGGTTCAGGGTGACCAGCCGGCGGGCCGGGCTGCTGATGATCGCCTCGGCTAGCTCCGGCACCAGCAGGTGCGGCAGCACGCTGGTGTACCAGCTGCCCGGCCCGAAGATCAGCCAGTCCGCCGCGCCGATCGCGGTGACCGCCTCCGGGCAGGCCCGCGGTGCGGCCGGGGTCAGCCGCAGCGACTCCACCCGGCCGGCGGTGACCGCCACCTGGTGCTGCCCGGTGACGGTCCGCACCTCGTCCGGGCGGTCCGGGTCGACGCCACGGACCCGCGCCTCGATCCCGACCGGCTCGCAGGACATCGGCAGCACCCGGCCCACCGCGCCGAGCATCGCGCCGGCGTGCTCCAGCGCGGCCACCGGGTCGCCGAGCAACTCCATCAGGCCGTGCAGGACCAGGTTGCCCACCGCGTGCCCGGCCAGCCCGTCGCCGACCGGGCTCGCCGGCACCTCGGCGAAGCGGTGCTGGAACAGCCCGGCGCTGCGCCGCGTCGACGGGTGGTCGCCGGCCAGCGCGACCAGCGCCTGGCGCAGGTCGCCCGGGGGCAGGCCACCCCGCTCGGCGCGCAGCCGGCCACTGGAGCCGCCGTCGTCGCCGACGGTGACCACCGCGGTGATGTCCAGGTCGAGTTCCGGGGCGCAGCGGCGCAGCGCGCGCAGGGACGCGGACAGGCCGTGCCCGCCGCCGAAGGCCACCACCTTCGCCGTCGTCATTCCCGCCCCAGGTCCCGGTGCTGGGCGTTGGCGGCCAGGCCGGACTGGCGCAGCCGGGCGGCCAGCTCCTCGGCGATCGCCACGCTGCGGTGCTTGCCGCCGGTGCAGCCCACCGCCACGGTCAGGTAGCGCTTGCCCTCCCGCTCGAAGCCGGTGGTGGTGGCGTTGACCAGGTCGGCGTACGAGGCCACGAAGGCGTCCGCGCCCTCCTGGCCGAGCACGTACGAGCTGACCGCCTCCTCCCGCCCGGTGTGCTCACGCAGTTCCGGCACCCAGTACGGGTTGGGCAGGAACCGGGCGTCCAGCACGAAGTCGGCGTCCGGCGGCAGGCCGTACTTGAAGCCGAAGGAGAGCACGGTGACCCGCAGCCGGCGGGCGTCCTCGCCGCCGAACAGCTCCTCGATCCGCCGGCGCAGCTGGTTGACGTTCAGGTGGCTGGTGTCGATGATCACGTCGGCCTGGTCCCGGGCCTCCTCCAGCAGGCCGCGCTCGACGGCGATGCCGTCGGCCAGCCGGCCGTCGCCCTGCAACGGGTGCGACCGGCGGACGCTCTCGAACCGGCGGATCAGCACCTCGTCGTCGGCGTCGACGAAGACCACCCGGGGTGAGAAGCCGCGCTCCTTCAGCTCCCGGATCGCCCCGGCGAGGTCGGTGGAGAAGGCGCGCGAGCGGACGTCCAGCACCATCGCCGTCCGCCGGGCCGCCCCGCCGGCCTTGAACGCCAGCTCGGCCATGTCGAGCATCAGCGCCTGGGGCAGGTTGTCCACCACGTAGTAGCCGACGTTCTCCAGCGCCCGGGCCACCGTGCTGCGGCCGCCCCCGGAGAGCCCGGTGACCACCACCAGCGTGGTGTCCGACTCCGCCGGAGCGGGCTGCCCGGCGATCCCCGTCGGGATGCCGTCCCGCTCCTCGGCCGTGCGCGCCTCGCTCACCCCTACCCCCAAGCCGTGGCGCCGCGGCCGGCTGATCCCGGCCGCGATGTGGTCAAACAGCGACTCTATCCCGCCCGGTCGACCGGCCCGGCGGACGCCCGTCCCGGGGTGTCCGGCGCTGTCCGGATCCGCCCCGGCGCGCCCGGCGGCGCGGGCCGGCCGGGTGTCGGCGGCCGCTCGTAGAATCCGCGGATGGCTTCCCCCACCGACCTGCGCACCGCCGACCCGGTCGAGGTGCTGCGCCGGGTGTTCGGCTACGACGCCTTCCGCGGCTTCCAGCAGGAGGTGATCGAGCACGTGGTGGCCGGGGGCGACGCGCTGGTGCTGATGCCCACCGGCGGCGGCAAGTCGCTCTGCTACCAGATCCCGGCGCTGGTCCGCCCCGGTGTGGCGGTGGTGATCTCGCCGCTGATCGCGCTGATGCAGGACCAGGTCGACGCGCTGACCGCGGTCGGCGTACGCGCCGGGTTCCTCAACTCGACGCAGGATCCCGAGGCCCGGCGCCGGGTCGAGGCGGCGTTCGTGGCGGGCGAGCTCGACCTGCTCTACCTCGCCCCCGAGGCGCTGGGCACCCGGGCCGCCCAGGCGCTGCTCGACCGGGGTCGGATCGCCCTGTTCGCCATCGACGAGGCGCACTGCGTGTCGCAGTGGGGGCACGACTTCCGCCCCGACTACCTGGCCCTGTCGATGCTGCATGAACGCTGGCCGCAGGTGCCGCGGATCGCGCTGACCGCCACCGCCACCAGCGCGACCCGCGACGAGATCGCCACCCGGCTGCGGCTGACCGACGCCCGGCACTTCGTGGCCAGCTTCGACCGGCCGAACATCCAGTACCGGATCGTGCCCAAGCGGGAGCCGCGCAAGCAGCTGCTGAGCCTGCTGCGCGACGAGCATCCCGGCGACGCCGGCATCGTCTACTGCCTGTCCCGGGCCTCGGTGGAGAAGACGGCCGAGTTCCTGACCGCCAACGGCATCGCCGCGCTGCCCTACCACGCCGGTCTGGACGCGGCCACCCGCGCCCGCAACCAGCAGCGGTTCCTGCGCGAGGACGGGCTGGTCATGGTGGCGACGATCGCCTTCGGGATGGGCATCGACAAGCCCGACGTCCGGTTCGTCGCGCACCTGGACCTGCCGAAGTCGGTCGAGGGCTACTACCAGGAGACCGGCCGGGCCGGGCGGGACGGCCTGCCGTCGACCGCCTGGCTCGCGTACGGGCTGCAGGACGTGGTGCAGCAGCGCAAGATGATCGAGACCTCGGAGGGCGACCTCGCCCATCGCCGGAACCTGGCCGCCCACCTCGACGCGATGCTGGCGCTCTGCGAGACGGTCCGCTGCCGCCGTTCCCAACTGCTGGACTACTTCGGCGAGCGGTCGACGACCGGGTGCGGCAACTGCGACACCTGCCTCAACCCGCCGGAGTCCTGGGACGGCACGGTGGCCGCGCAGAAGCTGCTCTCCACGGTGTTCCGGCTCGACCGGGAACGCAACCAGCGCTTCGGCGCCGGCCACTGCATCGACATCCTGCTCGGCCGGGCCACCGACAAGGTCACCCAGTACGGCCACGACTCGCTGACCGTGTTCGGCATCGGCGGCGAACTGCGCGAGGCCGAGTGGCGGGGTGTGGTCCGCCAACTGCTCGCCGAGGGGCTGCTGGCCGTCGAGGGCGACTACGGCACGCTGACCCTCACCGAGGCCAGCGCCGAGGTGCTCGGCCGCCGCCGGACGGTGATGATGCGCCGCGAGCCGGAACGCGTCGCGACGGGCCGGTCGAGCAAGCCGCGCGGGGCCGCCACGGTCACCGCCGAGCTGCCGCCGGCCGCCGCGTCGGTGTTCGAGCGGCTGCGCGCCTGGCGGGCCGCCACCGCCAAGGAGCAGGGCGTACCGGCGTACGTCATCTTCCACGACGCCACCCTGCGCCAGATCGCCACCGACGCGCCGACGTCGCTGGCCGAGCTGTCCCGGGTCAGCGGCGTCGGCGAGAACAAGCTGGCCAAGTACGGCGAGCAGATCCTCGGCGTACTCGCCGACGCCCCGGCCTGACCCCGCCACCAC
>NZ_QGSW01000413.1:0-29194 GCF_003176715.1 Micromonospora sp. S4605 | reverse complement strand
TGGCACGCGTTAGTCCAGGAGATCGCGTCTCTAGGGACTTCTGGCCTTCTCTGCCTCTCGCGACCCGCCGACCAGCGCATTCCGCCTCGCAGGACCTCCAGGCCCGCCGAATTACGTCGAACCCGGGTACGTGACGTCGGGACGCGCGGGGCACCAGGAGGCACCGGTTGATCGCCGCCGGGGCTCCTTGCTGCCCGTGCAGGACGCGTCCCAGGTCAGCGCGGGCCGGGCGGCCAGGCCCGCATCGCCTCGTCAACGACGTCGAGCAGTTGCGCGCGTGGGGCGCCGGCGTTCGACATGGCCGAGAGGCCGTGCCAAATGCACTGGACGTACGCGGTCAGGGCCGCGACGGACGTCGACCGGGGCAGCTCACCCGCCCGGACCGCCTGCTCGATCCGCTCGCGCAGCGCGTCGGCGTCGGCCTGTTGGAGCCTGGCGACCGTCTGGCGCACGTCGATGGTGTCCCGTCCGCCGATCATCGCGGCGCTGGTCGTCAGGCAGCCGGCCGGTTCGTCTTCGGCGGTGAAGGTCTCGGCGGACCTGCGCAGTATCCGCTCCACCGCGGCCCGCGCGGTCTGCTCCTCGGCGATCGCCGAGACGTAGATCTCGCGGTAGCGGCGCGCGTAGGTCATCACCGCCTCCTCGAACAGCTCCCGCTTGCTGCCGAAGGCGGCGTACAGGCTCGACGGCGAGATCCCCATGGCCTCGGTGAGTTCCGCGAGCGATGTCCCGTCGTAGCCCTGAGTCCAGAACAGCCGGGTGGCCTCCTCCAGCGCGGTGTCGCGGTCGAACCCACGCGGGCGGCCAAGGGGCGGAGTCACCGCCTCATTCTAGAGCGACCGTTCCAGAACCTGTTACAGTCCCCATTACTGGAACGATCACTACGGAAGGGGTGACTGTCGTGACATGGAGCGCGACGGTGGACGGCGGGCAGGTCGCGGTCCTCGGGGAGGCGTCACCGCACGGAACCCTGGTCGTCGTCCCGGGCGTCATGAGCGACGCACAGGACTGGAGCGCCTTCGTGCAGGCACTCCCTGGCCGCCCCTCGGTGGTGGTCAATCGCCGGGGGCGCGCGCCGAGCAGCCCGCAGGGCGAGAGGTACAGCGTCGAGATGGAGATCGCCGATCTGCACGCCGTGCTCGACGCGATCCCCGGCCCCAAGGATCTCCTCGGCTGGAGCTACGGCGGGCTCATCGCCGCGGAAACCGCCACCCGGCGGGAGGACGTCCGGTCGCTCGTGCTCTACGAGCCCGTCTCGCGCCCCTTCGCCGAGCACATCACCTCGGCCGTCCGCGACGCCGCTCGGGAGGCCGACCTCGACCGGCTGGTCGAGATCGTCAACATCGAGATCGCTGGCTACGACCACGACCGTGTCCGTTCACTGCGCCGGTCCCCGGTCTGGGCTCACCTGCGACTCCTGGCGCAGGCCCTGCCCGCCGAGCACATCGCTCTGAACGCGTTCACGCCCCACTACGAGCGCTACCGGGCGCTGCGGATCCCCGTCGACATCCTCGCCGGCACACTCAGCGCGGCCACCGGCGCTCCCTACGCCGAAGCCCTCGACCGGTTCGTCTCCGCCATGCCGCAGGCGCACGTGACCTGGATGGAGGGGCTCAGTCACCTCGCACATGTCGAGGCACCCGCCGCTCTCGCGGCACACCTGCGCGCAGTACACGAACGCGTTCGGTGAACCGGGGTCGATGGAATCCAGAGGATCCAGGCCGTACTAGGCAAGCATGGGGTACGCGGCCGCGGTCGCGAGCACCGCCGACGACACGCTCCTGCCCCCAGCAGGGGAGTGTCGCCGGCGATGCGCTCCGGCGCGGGCCAAGGCGTGCCCTTCCTATGGAATTAATAGCACTTGACGCCGCTGGCGGGGCTGATCACGTACCATTCGTGCTGCCCGTATCCGGTCCGCTTGGTGTAGCAGTTCTTCTTCGGCCAGTTCCATTGGCAGGCCACCCAACTGCCGTCGCCCGAGGTCTTCGTGCGGTTGTTCTGGCAGATGTACGTGTTGCCGCCCCCGGTCCACTGCCCCAGCTTGAAATAGCCGTTGGCCTTGTCGTTCCGTACGTAGATGGCCCGCCGGTCGAACCGGATACACATGGTCGCGTTGTATCCCGATGGGAAGTAGCACTGCATGTTGCTGGCGGTCGCTCCTGACCACACCGTTGACTTCGAGACGTTGGTTCCGTTCTTCCAGTACAGCGACCCGGCTGACGCCGGAGGTGCGAACACCGTCGTGGAAGCCACCGCCAGCGTGGTTCCCAACAGGGCCGAGCAGGCCACCGAGCGGAGACGTGTCACAGTCTCTCCCTTCCTGAGATTTCGTTCCGGCAGCACGGGCCGAAACAGCAGATTATTGCGCACCCTCGGAACCGTCCACTCGCCACTGTCGGCCTGCTGGATCGGCATCCTCGTGCGACCGAGTCTGGCAGAAACACTTCGAGGTATGACGATGCCAAAGGCAACTTGCGGAAATCTTGAGCTTGAAATGCTCGGGCGGGCTGACTCGTATGGTGTGATGGTGAGGTGATCTCCGCAAGATCGGCTTGATGAGCGGTTCTGCCTGTGTCGGTGGGGATGGTTGACTTCAGCGGCTTGACTTGGCCCCACCTGGCGGTTTGATTCGGCCCCATCGGTCGGGGCGCCGAATGTTGTGTCGGTGTGATGTGGTCCCACCTGGAGGCTTGACAGGAGCGCTACCCGGTCTGCCTCAGGGCGTCGTCGAGCGGCGCCGAGCTGGACACGACCATCGCCGCCGATCGCGCACTGATGGACCGCATCGCCGACCTCCAGGCGGCGCAACCTGCACAAGCTCGCCGCGCTCTCGATGGCCGCCCGCCCGGCCGGCACCTAGGTCAAGCCCGCCGGATACTCGAGAAGCACCGCGCCCAGCTCGGGGCCCAGCACCTCGACGCCGCGCAGACGGTCAGCGATGCCCGCATCCGCACGATGCTGAGTCCGTAGCCGGCCCTACTCAGCGTCCTGTGCCTCAATCAGGTCGAGGTCGCGGACGCAGAAGCCGTGGTGCTCGAAGGTCTCGTTGAGCACCGTGCCGAGGCACTGCCGCACCGAGCGGCCCCGGGCGTACGGCGGCCAGACATCGTCGTCGGGCACCGGCGCTGGCGCTGCGAGCTGCACAACGGTGACCTCGTCGAGCCAGGCCTCGAGCTCGGCGGCCTGTGCGTCACGCACGCTCACGATCTCGTCGAGGGTCGGATCGAGCGAGAGGTCAAGCCCGTGCGCTCCACGGTAGGGCTCGACGGTCGGCCCGATGCCCATCGGCGTGAACGGCTCCGTCGAGCCCAGGCAGCAGCGGCGGAACCACGAGTCGTGGACGAAGACCAGGTGGCGCATCGTCTGCGCCGCCGACCACTCGTCGTTCACGCTGCGGCGCTCGATGCCGGGCGTACGGCGGATTCGCTCGATCGTGGCGGCCCAGCCGGCATGGAGCTGACGCGCTGCCTCGCGTAGATCGGCAGGGTCCTGGGAGCGGATCAGCACCCGCACCGGATGGCGCCGGTCGAGCTCTGCCTCGACGTACTCGGTGACCTCGACACCGTTTACCACGAGGTTGGTGATGAGTCCGTCGATCACGGCATCCTGCATGACGACGCCGATCAGGCGTGCCCCGGTCAGATCGCATTCGCGGAACTCCGCACCGTGCAGATCCTCGTCGATGTACCGCCTCATGCTCCGCATACTAGGTCCGAGCACCGACAAGGCTGCCGAGCGCGAAGATCGCAACAGCGTCGCGATCGCCTGCAACGAATCCTTCTCCGGATGGACCAAGACCTTCACCGATCCGCGGGACCCGTCGGTGTCCTCCACCAGACACCCGCGCCCGGTGAGGTACCAGCTCATCCGCTCCGCGCCGGGATCAGGGCGGTGTGTCGAAGCCGGTGCGGCGCGAATCAGGTGCCGGCGGTGCGGGCGGTGAACCGTCGGGCGGCCTCGGTGAGGCGGTTTCGCCGGGGATCGGCGGCGAGCGCGGCCAGGCCCGGCAGGTCGACCGGACGGTCGCGGGGTGCGGCGTCGGCAGCGAGGGTGACCAGGTCGGCCAGGCCCGGCCGGGCTCCGGCGGGCAGCAGCGCCGGCACCGCCGCCGACGTCACCTGCCAGACCGCCTCGCGGGCACCGGCCCTGAGCACCTCGGTCAGCGGCGGGACGACCCGCTGCAGCACGATCCGACCGGTGGCGGCGAGGGCGCCGATCTCTGACCCGATGCCGGAGCTGTCCCAGTCCGGTCGGGCGGCGAGGGTGATGAGGGCGTCGCCGGCCGCCAGCCGTACGGGTTGCCGATGGTTGGCGAGCGCGTACGCCATGGTCGACCACATCGCCGGGCCGGGTGGGCCGTCGGCGGTGGCGAGACCGCTGAGGATCCCGGTGGGGATGGTGCCCCGCTCCACCGCCGCGGCCACGAACGGCTGGAGGTGCGCGGCCATGACCTCCCGGTGCGACGGCGTGATCATCGGCCACAGCGGCAGGTCGCCGGTCCACCCGCTGTGGTTGGTCCGCTGGACCGCGTCGAGTGGCTCGGCGAGTTCGGCCGGCAGGCCGGTCGGGTCCAGCATCGCGATCCGCCGGCCGGTCCGGTACGGCTGGTGGCCGACCTCCTCCACCCAGGTGCGCGGCTCGATCCGGGTGGTCAGCGCCGCGGCGAATCGGCGCCCGGCGGGGGAGGTCAGACGCCGCGCGCCGGCGTGGACGACCTCGTCCACCTCGCGCGGCAGCCGCAGGATGGCCTGTGTCAGGTCGGCGTGGCCCGGCTGCCAGCCGTCGTCCTCGGCCTTGCGGAGCAGGGTGAGCACCCGAGCGGGATCGACGTGTCCGGCGACGGTGGCCGGCGTGGCCAACAGCGCCGGCGGCGGCTCCTTGAGTAGCCGTTCGGCGAGTTCGGTGACCCGGCGTTCCAGGAAGCGGGTCACCGGATGCGGCTCCGCCCACCGGTGCGGCGTCTCAGCCGACACGTAGTTGCCGGTGGCGGCGGCGACCACGGCCGGCCACGGTCCGGTCCACTGCGGGACCATCGGCCTCAGCACCCGCTCGGCAGCGGCGCGGTCGCCTCGCGCCGCCCGCACCAGCCCGTCGAGCAGCAGCTCGTACCGGACGGGATCGTCGTTGCCCTTGCGGAACACGATCGCCAACTCGCCGGCGAGCGCGCCGAGGTCCAGCGGCGGTGGCATCTGCGCCGGCGGCTCCGCGACGCGCGGGGCAACGGCGGCGGGAGCGGGCGGTGCGGCGCCGAGCAGCCCGGCCAGCCGGTGCGCGACCGCGCCGTCGAGCGCCGGCAGCTCGTCGCGCAGCCGGTTCCGGGACTCCTCCGACAGCGCCGGCAGCCCTCGCTCGATCAGGTCGAGGGTGGCGTCGGCGAGTTCGGGCACCGGATGGAACAGCCCGACCACCAGCCCGTCCAGCAGCGGCTCGACCGGCAGCGTCCGTAGCCACTTCAGATGTGCCCGCACCAGCGTCTTCTCCTGGCGGGACAGCATGCTCCGGGTGATCTCCAGCAGGGCCGCCGGATCCAGCGCGGACACCCGGTGCAGGTCGCGCAGCCCGGTGTACGCGAGGTTCGCGACCGTCGACATCGGTGCGGTCAGCAGGCCGATCAGCTCCTGCCGGTGCCCGGCCAACTCGTCGAGGGTCGGTGCCAGTTGCTTGAGCAGATCGAGGTACGGCTGGAGCAGCCCCTTCCGACCGCCGGCCCGCAACCGGCGCAGGCACCCCGCGATGAGCACCCGCCGGTCGATCCGGCCGCTGGCGGCCAGCTCGAGCAGGGCCGGCGGCCAGTCCCGGCTCGCGACGCCGGTTGCGAAGGCGGCGGCCACCCGGTCGTCGTCGAAGAGGTACGGCACTACGTGGTCGAGCCACGGGTCGGCGGCCAGGGCAGCGGCCAGCGACGGGTTGCCCCGCCGCATCCCCACGTACTGCGCCACGGCCGCGGGCGTGTCCGGCGGCCCGGCACCCACGGCCCGCATGAGCGCCTCGGTGAACGGCCAGTGAGCGGCCCCCCGGATCCGCGAGCCGGACCGGCGCAGCAGGTGCCGGGCCAGGCTCGCACCCCAGTCGGCGCCGCGCGCCCGGAGCAGGCCGGGCACCATCTCGGGTGACACCCGCAGCGACGGGCCTGCGGACCACGGCCGGTACAACCGCTTCACCGCGTCAGCGACGGTGGGAGCGCAGGCGAGCACGGCCATGGCGAGGACCGCGTGGCGGCGCTCGTTGAGCTGTCTGGCCTCGTGCGTGGCCTGCCACTCCAGTCGCTGCTGCTCGAAGCTGCGCTGGCGTTCCTGCCGCTGCGACCGCTGGCGGGCCATCAGCGCCCGGATCCCGGCGAGGTCGCGGGGAATCTCCTCTGCGGGAGCGGTCATGAATACGAAACCGAACGTGCCGGACGTGGGCAACTCCGGCTCCGGCTCCGGCTCGGGCGGGGGCAGCACGACCGGCTTCGGCTCGGCACGGGTCGGCGTGTGCGCCTCCAGCGCCGGCAGCAGGCCGGCGCGCCCGCCGACGTCCAGACCCGCGAGCGTCTCCCCGAGCGCGTCGAAGTCGGCCGCGTCGACCCGCGCGCACACCTCGCGCCATACGTCACTCACCGCAGGTCACCCCCGTTCTCCTCGCTGATCATCGCTGCCACGACGTGCTTGCACGGCCCGCGCACGCCCTGGTGCTCGGCCCACCAGGCGCAGGTGCAGGCGTACCCGGCGCCGCGCCGGTGCACGAGATAGGTCGAACCACCGGAGGTCACCTCCACGCCCGCGGCCGTCGGCACCACCCCGCCCGCCGCCCCCAGCGCTCGCGCCGCCGCCAGCCGCGGATGCAGCGCGGCCACGACATCGGCCCGGTAGGGCAGCGGCCGGTGGAACGACGACGACGCCGCGATGTCGTAGCCCACCTGGCCTGCCGTGGCGAGCGCGGCGAGGGCGGCGGTGGCCCGTCCACCGTCCCAGCCCATCCGCTCGGCGACCGACGACCGGTCGACGACCGGGTCGGTGACCAGCAGGGCGCTCAACGCGTCGGCGTCGGTGTCGGCGGCGGACCCGGCGCCGAGGTCGGCCAGCAGCTGACCGTCCCCGGCGAAGCCGTGCTGCACGGCGGTCGACAGCAGCAGCGTGAACCGGGCCGTGCCGAAGTCGAGCACCCAGCCGCTCACCTGGGTCGGCGCGCCGCTGACCGGCGGGGCGTAGAGGGTGACGGTGCGCGCGAGGGGAAGCAGCGGACGCAGCACCGACAGGCGGTATCCGTCCGCCACGCAGACCGCACCGCGAACCGGCCGGCTCGTGGAGCGCCACCCGGTCGCGGCCGGCAACAACCACCGCGTCCGCCGGCCGGTGCGCGCCGACACCTCGGCCAGCAGCGCGACCGCGCGTCCCGGGCGGAGCTCCAGCCGCGGGTCCATCGGCAGCGCGTGCGCCGACACCTCGGCCAGCCCGCGCAGCCACCGTTGCGGCAGGGGCACCCGCTTCTCGACGACGCGCCCGTCGAGCGTCGACATGGCCAGCTCGTCCTCGCCGACCGCCAGTCGCACCGGGTCCCCGGCCCCGACGCGGGTCAGCGCGGTGTACAACCCGGGGTTGATGTCCACGTTGGTCACGCCCTGACCGACCGGAGCGCCGTCCAGTTCGTCGGCGGCCAGGTCCAGGCGCCCGTACACGCCGCCGCAGGTCGACAGCGCCTCGAACCGCAGCCGTTCGCCGTCGCCGGTGACCACCGGATCGCGTCCGCCCGGACTACGGACCGGCCGGAAGTCGGCGGCTGCGATGTCGGCCAGTGCCAGCAGCCCGCCGGCCACCACCCGGGGCGTACGCACGAAACCGGCGAAGAAGGTCTGCTCGTCGACCCGGTCCGGCGCCGACGTGGCAAGGGCCACGGTGTCGCCGACCACGCCCGACGCGTGCCGGTAGATCCTGGTGTCCACCACGGACGGGCTCGCACTCAATGCTCGATCCTTCCTGGGCCCCGCCGCGCGGCGTCCGGGAATGGTGCCACGCGCCGCGCACGCCGCGCTGTCCTCCGCACCCGTCCACAACGCATCGACGCTGCCCCGGCTCCGGACGGCGAGCGGTACGCGGCAGCTAACCCGAGCCGTACGACATTTCCTCGGCTTCCACGTCGCTCCGGTTCGACCCACCGCCCCGGGCTGGAGCACTTTGGTGCAATCGCTTCTGACGCGGTGCCGGCGGGAGGGTGCCGGGTCGGGCGAGGAAGGCGGGACCGGTGGCCCACCGCCGCCGGCCCGCAAGATTCGGCGATTCGGCTCCTGTCAAGCCGGTGGCGGATAACCGAAACTGAAGCGATGTCTCACCAGGGCGGCGGCGCGCCACGCACCCAGGTAGCGGTCGCCGCGTTGCTCATCGTCGCCGGCGTGCTCACCCTCTTCGTCCCCGCCGGTCACGAGGGCTCGGTCCTCGTGCCGATCAGCGACGGTCACGGACTGTCCGCCGTGGACGCAACCGGCGCGGCACTGCTGGCGGTGGGCGGCACCTGGCTGGAAGTGCTCGTGGTACGGCGGCTGCCGTACCTCGCGCTGCCGCCACGGGCCCTGTTTGGGCTCGGCCTGCTGGCCGGTATCGGCGTGGGGCTGGTGATCGCCTCAGTCTTTTCGAAATTCTTCTGGTGGTGGGCTGTCGGAGCCGCGGCACTTGGCGTTGCCGGCCTCGTCCTCGTACCCCTCACGGCGCGCCGTCGAGGTCGCTGACGTCGCGTCCGCCGAGCAAGGCTTCCCTGCCGCTCGAGACTCGTGACCACACCGGAGGGTGACGACGCACTGGCCACGGGTGGGGAAGAGCACCAGTCCTGGAAAGAAATTCCAGCTCCGGGTGCTGCATGGAAGGATTTCTTTCGGTCGATGCCGTTGGTACTGTGCTGCCCGTGCATCCCCCTCCCACCGTCACCGCCCCACCGGATGACCAGGCGCCGACCTCGGATTCCCCCCGCTCGACCGCCCGGCGAGGGAAGCCGGCGCGCTTCGAATCCGGGCTCGGGTGGCTGCTGTTGCTGCCGTCGGTCGTGGTCTTCGCGCTGTTCGTGTTCTGGCCGCTGGGGCGGACGCTGTACCTGTCCGTGCACGGTAACGACCTCTTCGGCGCGCCGTCGGTGTACGTCGGCGCGGAGCACTACCGGGAGATGCTGTCCGCCGAGTTCGGCAGGGTGCTGGCCACCACGGGCCTGTTCACGCTGTTCTCCGTCGTGCCGGCCGTCCTGGGCGCGCTGTTCGTGGTGCTGCTGCTGGAGGCACGCATCCGCGGCGTACGGGTGCTGCGCACCGCGTTCGCGCTGCCGTTCGCGTTCTCGGTCGCGACCGCGTCGGTCGTCTTCGCCGTCATCTACAACCCCGCGATCGGCGTGGCGAACGGGGTGCTCGGATCCTTCGGGATCGACCGGGTCAACTGGCTCACCGATCCGTCGATCGCGCTGCCCGCCGTCTGCGCCGCGACGGTGTGGATGAACTTCGGTTACAACGTCCTCGTGCTCTCCGCCGGCGTCGCGGCGATCTCACCCGAGGTGGTCGAGGCCGCGCGGCTGGACGGTGCGACCGGCTGGCGGCTGGCGTCCCGGATCACCGTGCCGCTGCTCTCCCCGCAGCTGTTCTTCCTGGTCGTGGTGTCCACGATCCACGCGTTGCAGAGCTTCGGACAGATCCACATCCTGACCAAGGGCGGCCCCGACCAGGCCACGACGACCCTGGTCTACTCCATCTACGAGAAGGCGTTCGCCTTCGGGTCCTCCGACTTCGGATCAGCCAGCGCCCAGGCCGTCGTGCTGCTGATCGTCATGCTCGGCTGTACGGCTGTCCAGTTCGGCATCCTCGAGCGGCGGGTCCACTATCGATGAAGAAGTTCGGTTTCGGCCAGGCCGCCGTATACGTCGTGCTCGGCCTGGCCCTGATCCCGGTCCTGTTTCCCATCTACTACGGCTTCGTCGGCGCCGTGATGGGCCCCGGTGACCTGGCGACCTACCCGCCCGCGCTGGTGCCGCACGAGCTTTACTGGCAGAACATCACCGACGTCTTCCGCTCGGTGCCGCTCGGCCGCTTCTACGTCAACTCGGCGGTGCAGGCCGGGGCCATCACGGTGGCCCAGATCGTCACCAGCATCCTGGCCGCGTACGCCTTCGCCTTCCTCCGTCTGCCGGCGAAGGCCGCGACATTCGGTCTGTTCCTGGCGACTCTCATGGTGCCGTGGGAAGCGATCATCATCCCCAACTACCTGGCCATCTCCGGCTGGGGGTTGGCGCGGGGCGGGTTGGCCTACCTCGGTCTCGTGCTGCCCTTCCTCGCCTCGGCGTTCGGCACGTTCCTGCTGCGCCAGGCCTTCCTTCAGTTCCCGACCGAGCTGCGGGACGCCGCGGTGATCGACGGGTGCGGCCACTGGCGCCTGTTGTGGCGGGTCATCGTGCCCCTGTCCAAGCCCTCGATCGCGGCGGTCGGGGTCTATGTCTTCCTCTCGGCGTGGAACCAGTACTTCTGGCCGCTGATCCTGATCCGCGACTCCGAGTACCAGACACTGCAGATCGGCATCTCTCAGCTCAACGACGCCGAGGCGGCGCAACCGGGCCTCGTTCTCGCCGGCGTCGCGCTGTCCCTGCTTCCCACGCTGGCCGTCGTGCTCTTCGGTCAGCGCTACATCGTCCGTGGCCTCACCGCCGGCGCGCTGCGTTAATTCGTCAAGAGGAGAACCCGTGAGAAAACCCAAGCCCCGCCGGGCAATGACGGCTTTCGTCGCCCTGGTAGCCGCCGCCGCGCTGACCGCGTGCGGTGGTTCCGGGTCCGGCACCGATTCCGGCAAGGACGCGCTCGAGGCGCCCGGCGCGGAGGTGCTCGAGAAGGCCACCGACAAGACCACCATCGAGTTCTGGCACGGGATGAAGGGCGCCAACGCCGAGGCGATCGACAAGCTGGTCGCCGACTTCAACGCCCAGAGCGGTGGCAAGGTCGAGGTCAAGCCCATTTACCAGGGCAACTACGACGAGACCATCGCCAAGTACAAGGCCTCGGTGCAGCAGAAGAGCACTCCGGCGCTGGTGCAGATCTACGACATCGGCTCCCGCTTCATGGTCGACTCCAAGCAGACCGTGCCGATGCACAAGTTCATCGACAAGGACAAGTTCAACGCGGGCGACATCGAACCGAACATCGCCAACTACTACTCGATCGACGGCAAGCTCCAGTCCATGCCGTTCAACACGTCCACCCCGCTGCTGTACCTGAACAAGGAGGCCTTCGTCCGGGCCGGCCTTGACCCGACGAAGCCGCCGCAGAACCTCGACGAGATCGGGGAGATGGCGAAGAAGCTGACCGTCAAGGACGCCGGCGGCAAGACCGTCCAGTACGGCTTCGGCGCCGCCATCTACGGCTGGCTGGTGGAGCAGCTGATCGCGACGGACGGCAAGGAGTACTGCGACAACGGCAACGGCCGCAAGGGCCTCGCCACGAAGGTGCAGTTCGACCAGGAGACCGGCGTGCGCGTCGCACAGTGGTGGGCGGACCTGGTGAAGGGCGGCTACGCGACGAACACCGGCCGCAAGACCGACGACGCCCAGGCCGCCTTCAAGGCCGGCACGGTGGCGATGCACCTGGAGTCCACGGGCGCCATGCGCGGCTACATCGAGGCGGCCAAGGGTAAGTTCACGGTGCTCACCGCGCCGTACCCGAAGGCGAGCAGCTCCTCGACGGGCGGGCCGATCATCGGCGGGGCCTCGCTGTGGATCAACGGCGTCGGGCACAGCGACAAGGAGAAGCGGGCCGCCTGGGAGTTCGTGAAGTTCGCCCTGACCCCGGCCCAGCAGGCCAAGTGGCACACCGGCACCGGGTACGTGCCGGTCAACGCCAAGGCGCTCGACGAGCAGATCGACAAGGACTGGGTGGCGCAGTACCCCCAGTTCAAGACCGCCGTGGACCAGCTGCACGCGCTGCCGCCGTCGGTCGCGTCGGCCGGTTGCCTGCTCGGCGTGATGCCGCAGGCGCGCAAGGCCTCGGAGGACGGCCTGGAGGCGGCGATCGTCGGCAGCAAGCCGGCCGACCAGGCCATGAAGGACGCCGCGGCGAGCGTGCAGGCCGCGATCGACAGTTACAACAAGTCGGTCAGCTGACCACAGCGTCACCGCCGAGGGGACACCTCGGGACGAGGGGCCGGCTCCGACGGAGCCGGCCCCTATCCGTCGAGGTGGTCGTGCAGCATCGTCTTCAGGGCGTACGGGTAGTTGGTGATCATGCCGTCGACGCCGAGGTCCAGGGCCCACCGCCACAACTCCGGCGAGTTGACCGTCCACGGCACCAGGGCCATGCCCGCCTCGATGACGCGGGCCGCCTCCTCGGGCCGCAGCCGGTGAATGTCCGGGTTGACCGAGAAGATCCACCCGGCGAGGCCCGTCAGCTTCCCGCCCGCCGGCACGTCGTAGGTGATCAGCGAGACCGGGACATCGGGCAGCTGGGTGTGGAAGTCCCGCAGGGCCTGCTCGTCGAAGGACCCGACGATCAGCGGCTGCCCCCGGCCATCCGGTGCGACCCAGTCGCGCCGCCCACGCAGCCGGGCGACGACCGCCTGCGCCAGCCCGGGATTCACCGCGGGTGACTTCAGCTCAAGGTTCAGGCCGACCCGGCCCCCGAGCAGGTCGAGCACCTCGTCGAGCGTGAGGATGTGCTGGCCGGCGAAATCGCCGTCGTACCACGCCCCGGCGTCGAGCTTCTTCAGCTCGGCCACGGTGAAGTCGTGCACGTTCCAGGGTGCACGGTCCGGAAATGCCAGCCGTGCGTCGGTGGTGCGGGCGAGCGTCACATCGTGGATGATCACCGGCTCCCCGTCGGCGCTGAGCTGCACGTCGGTTTCGATGTAGTCGGCGCCCTCGGCGATCGCGAGCTCAAAGGCGGCAGCGGTGTTCTCCGGCGCCATGCCGGACGATCCCCGGTGCGCGTACGTCGCGGCGCCCCGCCTCGATGACGGACTCGTACTCATTCAGGAACTCCGAAAAAAGGGGCGACGGTGGCCGCCGCCGGTACCGGTGGTGGCTGTGCGGGCGGCAGGAGTAATGATCACTCAGAAGCGGGCGGGGGACCACCCGTCGGCGACGGGCCGTGCGGCGTCGCCGCCCGCGCCGTGCAACAGCAGCCCGTCCCGTCCGTCGCGATGATGAGCACGGCTCGGCGGGGATGGGAGCGGGGGAGGGCCAGGTGCGCTCGGTGCACCCGCACCGTGGGGAGTCGTCGCCGTTAGGCTGACCTTTTCCCGGCCACGCCACCTGGAGAAACGCCCATGTCCGACAGCGTCTTCGCACAGTTCACCGCCGACGACGACCAGCTCGCCGTCGCGTTGCTCGTGCAGCCGGCGATCAACGCCGCCCTGGTGCACAACCGGGTGCCGCTGGTCCGCCACCTCACGCTGGTCAACCGCGGTGCGGAGCCGCTGGCGGACGTGACGCTCACCCTCGACCTGCGCGGACCCGACGGCGCGCTCACCGAGCCGTGGACGCGTACCCTCTCGACCCCGCTGCGGCCCGGCGCGAGCACCGGCTGGGACGACTTCCGCGACGTCACCCCGGACCGCGCGCTGCTCTACCGCACCGACGAGGCGTTCCCGGTCGACTACCGCCTCACCGTCGAGGCGCGGGACAACACCCTGCGGCTGGTCGCGCCAAGCGCGGTGCTGGCGCACAACGAGTGGTTCAACAGCCCGGCCCTCTACGACAGCCTGGCCGCCTTCGTGCAGCCGAACACCCGGGCGGTCGAGGCGGTGCTGCGGTCGGCGGCGCAGCTCCTGCTCGCGCGCACCGGCTCCGGGTCGCTGCAGGGCTACCAGGAGGGCTCGGAGCGGGCAGCGCTGATCGCCGGCGCCGTGTACGAGGCGCTGCGCCAGCTCGAGATCACCTACCAGACCCTGCCGGCGTCGTTCGAGAACAGCGGCCAGAAGGTCCGCACCACGGCCGCTGTCCTGGACGGGCGGCTCGGCAACTGCCTCGACCTGTCCGTCACCTACGCCGCGTGCCTGGAGGCGGCGGGCCTGCACCCGCTCGTCTTCATCAGCGAGGGGCACGCCTTCGGCGGCTTCCTGCTGGAGGAGGAGCGGCTCGGTTCGACCGCCGTCACCGAGACGAACCTGCTGATCTCGATGGTCGACTCGGGTCGGGCGGTGCCGGTCGAGCTGACCCGCATCGGGCCCGGCGCGCAGTCCGCGACGTTCACCGAGGCGGTCCGGGTCGGGCTCGGCCACTTCCGCGGCGAGGGGCACCGGCTGCAGGGCGTCGTCGACGTCCACCTCGCCCACCGCTCCGGCATCCGCCCGCTGCCATCGGCCGACGAACTGGTCGCGCCGGTCGGGGCCCAGCCGAGCGCCGACACCGACACCGACACCGACACCGCCTCCCTCGACCTCCCACCCGGTGTCGCCGCCGCCAAGCTGCGCCAACTCGCCGACGAGGGCGACGAGGTGCCGCAGCCGGCCGACGGCTCGCCGGCGCGCATCCAGCAGTGGCGCAAGTCGCTGCTCGACCTGAGCCTGCGCAACCCGCTGCTCAACCTGCCCAAGCGCGGCCGGGGCCTGGACCTGCACGTGCCCGCCGGCGCCCTGGCGCTGCTCGACGACCTCATCCACGACGGCCGCCAGGTGCAGGTCATCCCGCAGGACGCCATCAGCCACGTCCACGAACTGGCCGGCGCCCGCCGGGCGCAGGACCTCGACGCCGAGATCCTCACCCGGGAGTTGCGCACCGACCGCCGGATGTACGGGGCGGTCACCGAGGCCCGCTACAAGACCGTCATGCGGGCGTTGCAGCGCGAGGCGCGCACGATGGAGCAGGAGACCGGCAGCAACTACCTCTACCTGACCATCGGCACGCTGGTGCACACCAAGACCACCGGTGCAGAGGCGTACGCGCCGCTGTTCCTGCTGCCGGTGCGCATCGAGGGCGGCGCCGGCCGCCGCCCGTACGCGCTGGTCATCGACGGCACCGAGGTGGCCAGCCCGAACCACTGCCTGATCGAGTGGCTGCGGGTCAAGCACGGCGTGCGCATCCGGGAACTGGAGCAGCCGGTCCTCGACGAGCACGGCATCGACATCGCCAAGACCCTGGCCGCGATCAACACCGGGCTGGTCGACAACCGGCTGAACTACCGCATCGACGAGACGGCCAGCCTGCGGCTGCTGCAGTTCTCCACCTTCCAGATGTGGCGGGACCTCGGCGACCACTGGCCCCGGTTCATGGAGAACCCGGTCGTGCGGCACCTGGTCGAGTCCTCCGGCGCCACCTTCGACGACCCGGCCCGCCCCGAGCACCAGGTGGAGGTGGCCGTCGACGAGGCGGAGCTGCACCTGCCGATCCCCGCCGACGGCTCCCAGATGCAGGCGATCGTGATGGCCGAGCGCGGCCACTCCTTCGTGCTGGAAGGCCCGCCCGGCACCGGCAAGTCGCAGACCATCACCAACATGATCGCCCGCGCGGTCGCCGCCGGCCGGTCGGTGCTGTTCGTCGCCGAGAAGCAGGCCGCCCTCGACGTCGTGAAGCGCCGCCTCAAGCAGGTCGGCCTCGGACCGTTCGCCCTGGATCTGCACGGGCGCAAGCAGTCCCTCAACGCGATCCGCCAGCAGCTGCGCGACGCCCTCGACCAGTACGACGGCGGCGGCGACGGCGACTGGACGGCCGTCGAGACGGCCTACCGGACCCGGCTGGCGCCGCTGGTCGAGTACCCGGAGCAGGTGCACACCGCCAACCCCGTCGGGATGTCGCTCTGGTCGGCCTACGAGCAGGTCCTCGCGTACGGGGACGGGCCGGCCGCGCCGATTCCGGTGAGCTACCTGCACGCGCCCGGCGAGGTACGCGCCCAGGTGGAGCGGACCCTGCGCGAGTTCCCGGCCGCCGCCCGCTCGGCGCGGGTCCGGCCCGAGCACCCCTGGGCGCTCAGCGGCTGCCGCGCCCTCGACGGGCTGCACGCCGCGGCCGTCACCGAGATCGCCGCCGAACTCGAACGTCTCCGCGCCGACCTCGACCCCCACCCGCACCTGGTCGGGCTGCTGCGGACGCTGCCGGCCCCGGAGACCGTCACCGAGTTGCAGGCCGGCGCCTGGCTCGCGGTACGCGGACTGCTGCCGGACCGGGAGACCACCCTGCGCGCCGGCGACCGGCGGTGGGACGAGGCGGTGGCCCGGCTTCAGGCCGATCTGGCCGCCTTCGGTCAGGGTTTCGCCGGTGAGCTGGCCACCTTCCGGCCCGACGTGTACGCCCGCCCGGAGCTGGCCGGCTGGCACGCCGAGGCGGAGGAGGCGGCGAAGAGGCTGTTCGGCAAGCGCAAGCGTCGCCAGGCCGTCGTCGACAAGCTGGCCGTGCACCTGGTCGCCGGCGCGACGCTCGACGTCGACCGGGTGGAGGTGACCACCGGCCGGCTGGTCGCCGCGCAGGCGCAGGCCGCCGCGCTGCACCAGCGCGCGGTGACGCTGGGCGGCCTGCACCTGCCCGGCTGGCAGCCCACCAACCCGGACGCGCAGCAGCGGCTGGCCGAGGCGGTCGAGGCGACCCGGGCCGGGCGGACGTTGCTGGCCCGGCACCCGCAGGCCTGGGAGCTGTTCCAGCGCGGGGTCACCGACGCTGACGCGGCCCTGCTGGACCGGGTCGCCGCCCGGTGGCGGGCCTGGCGCGGGGTGCTGCGCTCCGGCGAGCCGGAGCTGGCGCTGTGGTCCGCCGGCGCGCACTGGGTCGACGCCTGGCAGCGCGACGGCGCGACCTGGCTGCACGACCTGCGCAGCGAGGAGCTGTTCCCGCTGCGCCGCTGGGCCACCGTGCTCACCCACGCCGACGTGCTGGCCGCCGCCGGTCTCACCGACTACCGGGACCAGCTGCTGCGCGCCGAGGTGGCCGCGCAGCTTGCCGAGGAGGCGTACCGGCGCGGGGTCGCCGCGGCGTCCCTCGCCGAGCGGGTCCGGGCCGGCGGCCTGCAGTACTTCGACCCGGAGCTGCACGACGACGAGATCAGCCAGTTCGAGTCGGCCGCCGGTGAGCTGCGCTCCGCGCTGCCCGAGTGGCTGCCCTCGGTGCTGGTCCGCCGGCGTCCGTTCAGCCCGACCGACCGGCGCGGCCGGTTCGCCGATTTCGCCGCGGAACTGCGCCGCAAGCGCGGCGGCCGGTCCTTCCGCGAGCTGTTCGAGCTGTACCCGGACGCGGTGCTGGCGTTGACGCCGTGCGTGCTGGTCAGCCCCGCCTCGGCGGCGAACTTCCTGGCCCCCGGAAGCCAGCGCTTCGACCTGGTCATCTTCGACGAGGCGTCGCAGATCCGGGTCGCCGAGGCGATCGGCGCGATGGGTCGCGGCAGCGCCGTGGTGGTCGTCGGCGACTCCCGGCAGATGCCGCCGACCAGCATCATGCAGGCCAGCCACACCACCGACGAGGTCGACGACGGCGACGGCCCCGTGCTGGAGGATCTGGAGAGCATCCTCAGCGAGGCCGTCGAGTCGGGCCTGCCGCAGCGCTGGCTGTCCTGGCACTACCGCAGCCACGACGAGTCGCTGATCGCCTTCTCCAACCGCTACTACTACGACAACAAGCTCTCCAGCCTGCCGTCGCCCGGCGCCAGCAGCTCCGCCGGCATCACCTGGCGCCGCGTCGACGGCCAGTACGACCGCGGCGGCTCACGGACCAACGAGGTCGAGGCGCGGGCGATCCTCGCGGACATCACCCGGCGCCTGCACGACCCGGCCACCGCCGGCCAGTCCATCGGCGTGGTCACCTTCAACATCCAGCAGCGCGACCTCATCCTCAACCTGCTGGAGGACAGCACCGACCCGCTCATCCGCGAGCACCTCTCCGGCGCCGTCCCGGAACCGATCTTCGTCAAGAACCTGGAGAACGTGCAGGGCGACGAGCGGGACGTGGTGCTGTTCTCGCTGGCGTTCTCCACCAACCCGGAGACCGGCCAGCTCCCGCTGAACTTCGGCCCGCTCAGCCAGGCCGGCGGTGAGCGGCGGCTCAACGTCGCCATCACCCGGGCCCGCCGCCAGGTCGTGCTGTTCTCGTCGTTCGACCCGTCCGACATCGACCTGTCCCGCACCTCGGCGGTGGGCACCCAGCACCTGCGGGCGTACTGCGAGCTGGCCGCCGCCGGCGCGGACCGCCTGGGCGACCTGGTCACCGACCGGACCGAGCGGCGCAGCCGGATCCGCGACGAGGTCGCGGCGGCGCTGCGCGAGCAGGGCTACGAGGTACGGACCTCGCACGGCCTGTCCGACTTCACCGTCGACATCGCCGTACGCGTGCCCGGGGCGGCGCGGTGGCAGGTGGCCGTCATGCTCGACGGCCCGGACTGGGGCGCCCGCCCGACCGTGGCCGACCGGGACTCCGCGCCGGGGCTGCTCCGGTCGATCATGGGCTGGCCGGAGGTCGTCCGGTTCTGGCTGCCGGCGTGGATCCACGACCGGTCCGCCCTGGTGCGGCGGGTCGACGAGGCGATCGCCCGAGCCGAGGCCGCCGCGGCCGAGCCGACGGAGGCGGCCGCGCCCGGCACCGAGGTCGACCTGCCGTCCCCCCGCGACGGCGAGGAGGCCGAGCCGGCGCGCTTCGCGGAGATGGTGGAGCAGCCGCGCGTGACGGACGACGTCGAGTTGTCGCGGCCACCCGTGCCGGAGCAGACCGAACCCGTCGATGCTTCGCCGCCACCGGTCACCGGCCTGGCCGCCGCGCCGGCACCCGTCGCGATCGCACCGCCGGCGGCCACCGGCGGCATCGCGGTCAGCCCGTTCGTCCCGTACGCCGGGACGCCGCTCGGTGACCAGAGCGACCTCGACCTGCTCGCCAGCGACCAGCGGGTGCGCGGGCTGGTCCGGGAGGCGTTGCGCGAGATCATCGCCGCCGAGGGGCCGATCGAACAGCACCGGCTCGCCCGCCTGGCGCTGGCCCGGTTCGGTTTCCTCCGGACCCGGGAGGACCGGCGTATCGCCGTGCTCGCCCTCGTCGACGCGCGCCGGCTCTACGACCACCCCACCGTGGGCCGGTACGCCTGGCCCGAGGGGACGGACCCGCAGACCTACCGCGCGTACCGGGTCACCCAGGCCAGCAACGACCGGGCGTTCGAGGAGATCCCCCCGGAGGAGGTGGCGAACGCGTTCGTGCACGTCCTGCGGGACACGCCGCGAATGGACGAGGAGCGGCTGCTGCGCGCCGGGCTGGAGCGGCTCGGCTACCGGCGCCGCACCGACAAGATCGACAAGCTGCTCCGGTACGGCCTCCAGGTCGCCCTGACCAGCGGCCGCCTCCGCTACGACGAGGAAGGGCGCATCACGCTCGGCTGACCGACCGGCAGGCCACCGCCACCATGCCGCGCCACGGCGATGGTGACGGTGACGCGTCGACGACCCGACCGGGCCGTCAACGGCCGTACGCTTCCAGCAGGCGCAGCCACACCTCGCTGACCGTCGGGTACGCGGGAACGGCGTGCCACAACCGATCCAGCGGAACCTCACCGACGACCGCGATCGTCGCCGCGTGCAGCAGTTCCGCGACGTCCGGGCCGACGAGCGTGCAGCCGACGATCACCTGCCGATCCTCGTCGACGACCATCCGGGCGTGTCCCTGGTACCCATCGGCGTGCAGGGCGGCTCCCGCAACGGCGGCCAGGTCGTAGTCGACGACCCGGATCCGCAGCCCGGCGGCCTCGGCGGCGGCTGCGGTCAGCCCCACCGACGCGACCTCCGGGTCGGTGAAGACGACCTGCGGCACGGCCCGCTCCGCGACGGCGCCATGGCGGCCGGCTGCCTCTTCGACCGGGCGCTGATCTCCGAGACCTTCCTTCGCGGTGTCGAGGGACTCATCCGGACCCACGCCGCACGCCAGCCATCCTGAGCGCGTCCCGGAGCGGTCACGCTCGCCTCGCTCATGCCTGCGTAGAGTGCCATGACGAGATCGTGGGCGTCGCTGCCCGGGTCGACGGCTCCATCGACCTCGGGCACTCACGGCGCGACAATCGAACAGCGGGAAGGTGAGCCGAACTGGTTGCCGTAGAAGGGCGCGCTGGGGCTCCCCGATGACGACAGCGTCGAAGCCTCGGTGTGGATCACGGAGCACGGCGAGCAGGCGGGACGCTTCGCGGCGCCGCCTCCATGGCAGTGAGCGGGACAGGCCAATGACCGACCATGGCCAGCGCCCGACTGCGGCGGATGAGGACGGCGGTGGCTTGGGTGGGTGGCCAGATGGGCCGTAACGCCTCACGCCAGGCCGCGTGCAGCTCAGGGTCGGCCCCGGCCCATTCCACGACGACATTTGTCCAAGACTGATAGTCGGCAGCCCCTGCATCATCCCCTGCATGAGTGAGCACGACGTTGAGCAGTCGCAGGCGATGCATGTGGTCCACGACGGCCCGCGGCAGGCACCGCCGCTGTTGCTCATCCACGGATCGGGATTCTCGGGCGGCTCCTGGAGTCCGGTGGTCCCGGCACTCGCCGGCCACCATCACGTCATCCGGGTTGACCTCCCGGGCTGCGGCCAGTCCCCGCCCGGGCTGTCATACGACGTGTCTATGCAGGCGGGCCGGGTGGCGGCGCTGCTCGACGACCTCGGCCTTCGTCGGGTCGCCACGGTCGGGCACTCCAGCGGCGGGTACGTCGCCACCGCGCTTGCCGAACAGCGCCCCGACCTGGTGGGGTCGCTCGCGCTGATCAGCACCGGCCCGAGTCCCGATGCGCTCCTTCCGCAGCCGGTCCTTCTTCGGGTCCTGTTGGCCCCGCCTCTCGGCCCACTGCTCTGGTTGAGGCGTTCGGACGCGATGATCCGCAGGGGGATAAGCGTGACGTGCGCTCGCCCCGTGGAGGTCCCGGACGACTTAGTCGCCGACCTACGAAGCATCACCTACCGGGCGATGAGGACGGTGCTGCGCCGCAACACCGCGTACATCGCCGAGCGAAGCGTGCCCGAGCGTCTCGCCGCCCTCGATGTCCCCGTGCTGGTGATCTTCGGTACCGCCGACCCCCGCTGGGAGCCGTCGTCGGCACACCAGTACGACACGGTGCCGAACGCGCGGGTCGAGCTGCTGCCCGGTGTCGGGCACATACCCATGCTCGAGGCCCCCGAGATGACCAGCGAACTGCTGCTGGGCTTCACCGCAACGGCCGCTGACTCCCTGCCCGTGATCCCTCAGGCATAGACTGGTCACATGCTGTCGACCGGGACGGCACCCGACTGGGCGTCGGTGGAGATCGCAGTCCCGCGCCCGTCAGCTCGGCTGCCGGGGACCAGCATGGCCGGGTTCCGCCAACGTGGCTCCGCGCTGGCGGACATCGCCATGGTCGCGCACCCAGCCGTCACCCTGCTCATCGACCTGAGCGAGGGGGAAGGCCTCGTCTACGACACCCCTGGCCGGCACGGGCGCGGCAGTGTCGTCGTCGGGCTTCTCCCCGGCAATCTTCGGGCAAGTGGACGGGGGATCGGCGAATGCCTCCAGATCCGGCTGGAACCGGCCGCGGCGGCTGCGGTGCTCGGCGCATCGACCGAACTCAGCGGGACGGTGGTATCCCTCGAAGATGTCTGGGGCCGCGATGCCGGGCGAGCCGAGGACAGGCTGCGTGCCGCCGCGTCATGGGACGAACGGTTCACGATCGCGGTGGAAATCCTCGGCCGACGGCTGGGCGCCCGCCCACCGGTCGATCCGGAGGTCGCCTACACCTGGCGGCGGACGCTCACCAGCCGGGGGCGGGTACGGGTCGACGGCCTGGCGGACCAGGTCGGCTGGAGCCGCAAGCGCCTGTGGTCCCGCTTCCGGTCCCAGCTCGGTATCACACCCAAACGCGCCGCCCAACTGGTGCGGTTCGACCACGCCGCCCACCTTCTCGCGACGGGACACGCCCCCGCCAGCGTTGCCACCGAGAGCGGCTACGTCGACCAGTCCCACCTCCACCGCGAGGTCAAGGCGTTCACTGGGCTTACACCCACGGCCGTGGCCGTCGCACCGTGGCTCGCGATTGACGACGTTGCGTGGCCGGCTTCATCGCCAACCCGAAGCCCTGGAACAGGTAGCGAACGCATCCCCGACCTTCATTGAACAGCCTGCCTGCCACGATGTGGCACCACGCGCGCCGCGCGGTTGAGAAAGCAGATTGAGAAACACGCCGTATCAGGGCGGTTTCCGTCCGCGGCCGCTGCAATAGCGAGCGCAGAGCGCACTCTCATCGACTACTTGTTCATTGCCCCAGGACCGCGGCCCGGCCAGGCTTCGGTCTAGACGTCCGGGCTGTCGCTCTCACATCGGCTGCCCACCTTGCTGTAGCTCTCACTTGACCTGCGCAGTCCCGGGCGTCGCCCCAGGGCAGGGAGAGGCTCAAGAGGGCCTTGCGCAGCTCGAAGTAGCGATGCCGGCGTGGTCGGTGCCGAAGCGACCGCCGCCCAGGACGGTCTCGTCGCTGGTCATCACCTCCATGGTGGCCGAGCGTCTGTGCGGGCCCCATGCCGATGACCACACGCTTGCGATGGATTCACGTGGCCCTCTGTAGCTCGATTCGACAGTTTCATTGAGCTGGGAGGGCCAGCGTCCCCACTAGCCGTTGGCGCGATCGAGGAGGCGGTGCAGTGCCGTTGCCGTGGTGGGGAAGGCGAGTCGCAGGGTTTGTGCGGTGAGTCGGATGCCCCACCAGGTGAGTGCGATGAGGTAGCCGACGGTCAGGGCGGTGGTGGTGTCGTGGGTGAAGACGAGGGCGTAGCCGATGGCCAGGCCGGGCGCGGTGACGGTGCGGACGGTGCGGCTTCGGCTGGCGGTCAGGGCGGTGGCCACGCCGACGAGTGCCGCTCCGGCGCTGCCGACGAGGCCGGGCATGCCGGTCAGGTCGACGGGGGTGGTGAGGGTCAGTGCTGCCCGCATGAGGAAGATTCCGGCGGTGGCGATGGCCACGTGGGTGATCGCTGGGCGAGTCAGCGCCAGCCAGGCCGGCAGGGCGTCGGTGGGGATCCGGGGCGCGATGGTGGCGATGACAGCGGCGCAGGCGGCCAGTGGTATTGCGCCGCCGAGGGTCCACTTCAGGTACGGGGTGTAGTCGTAATGGACCGCGGTGCCGGTGGCGAGGCCGTACAGGGCTGCAGCGACCGTGCCGCCGACGGCGGCGGTGAAGTATCCGCGGCGGATGAGGCTGCCTGTTGCCGGTTCGGGTGTTGCTGGCGTGGGTCGTCCAGCGAGCCAGGTGGTGGGGGCGAGATGCGCTACGGCGAAGGCGGTCAGCATCGCGAGCGCGCCGGCGGTTCCCAGTTGCGGTAGCGAGGTGCGCACACCGACGACCCGGAGCTGGACGGTGGTGATGTACGCGGTGAGAACCGCCTGAAGCAGGAGCGTGAGGGAGCAGGCGCCGATGATGAGGGCGCTGGTGAGGTCGCTGATGCGGAGCCGGACGCGGGGTAGCCGTGCGGCGGCGGCACGGGGACCCGGCTGGTGGGTGGTGGTGAAGTGCAGGGCCCCGTCGGCGAGGGCATGGGGCTGGTCGATGAGAGTGGGGACAGTGCCGGTAGCTGCGGCGAGGTGGTCCGCCAGCGCCGGCAGGCCGTGAGCTGGCCTCAACACGACGCCGGCGAGGTGCTGCTTGTCCACGTCAGCCGCCTCCAGGAGTTCGCCGACTGCGTCGGGTACCTGATCGAGGAGGGGCTGCGCGGCGATCGAGACGTCGTCGCGGGTGATGACCGCGGGCTGGCGGGGCGCGGGCAGCAGGACCGGCGCTCGGTCCTGCGTGGCAAGCAGATGTCGGGCGGTGCGGACGGCCTCCACGACGGCGACACGTCCGTCTGCTTCGGCGTCGCCGGGCTGGCTGATCGCCGCTCGCAGCGGGTCGTTGTCAGCGGTTGCCGTCGCAACGACGCGGCGGGTGATGAGGTCGTCGAGGTCGTGGGTAAGCGCGATCTGCTGCGTCGCCAGTTCGCGGTAGCCATCGGCGACCGTCTGGAGGACGGTGATGGCCGGGGGATGGCGGTCGGCCTGGCAGACGAGAAGGCACGAGGCTTCGGGCGCGGTGAGACCGAGCGTCTGGGCGTAGGCGGCCAGGGCGGCGGGCGCGGTGACCAGGGCGGGAGACGGTAGCCCGGATCGGGTGGCCGCTTCGGCTAGTTGTCCCCGACGGCGTGGCCCCCAGCTCGCTGGAATGGTCACGGTGAGCTCGGTGATGGGCTCGCTGACGTGGTGGGCAGCGTGGTGGGCGATGTGCCGCAGCATGGTGGCGAGCAGACCCACGGCGTCGAGGGGATCGGCCGCATCGGCGGGCTGCGTGGGCTTGCCGAGTAGGTCGGTCGGGTTGTCGACGAAACGGTGGTCCGCCGGCAGGGACCCCACGGCCGGCGTGTCCAGGCCGACGTAGACCTGACCCGCAGGGCCCGTGACGACGCCGGGTGGCATGACGAGTCGACCGTCGATGAGAACGGGAACCCGTACGCTCTGCCAACTGACCGTCGCGGCGATGGCCGACGAACTGAGATCCACCGACAACCTGACGCCCCCGCTTGGCATGAGGCGCAGTCTCGCCCGCCGGGGCGAGCAGCTTCAACGGCGACCCCCTTCGAGTGATCGTTTGTGTGCGGATGGTGAGAATCCTTCTCGCCGGGATAGCTGGACACACCGAAGATCGTGTATGCGGGACGAGGACCCAAACGTGGAGGAGGGACAGGTGCCGCATACGCCCCCGGACAGAGGCGACAGACTCGCCGAGTACGGCGCGCGAGCCACCATCCACCCTCCGCACGACCCGCACCGGCGCGCTGTGCCGCTGTCGCGTTCCCTGGCCAGCGCCACGCGGGCGGTCCTCAGTACCGGCATCCTCCTGGCCGCGGCACCGGCACTGCTGTGGATGGCCGGCGGGAACCCCCTGCGACGCCTGCCACCCTGGTCGGAGATCCCTGACTGGTTCGCCCGCTCCAGCGGCCGCTTCACCCCCGCTGTCCTCACCGGCGTCGCATTGTGGGCATTGTGGCTGCTGTGGGGCGTGTTCGCGCTGCTCCTGCTCGCCGAGATCCTCGCCGCGGTCACCCGGTGGCGCATCCCCGCGCTCAGGCTCCCGGCCCCGCTTCACCGGCTCGTCTTCGGCTTAGCCGGCACCGCCGCGATCGCTGTCACCTCCGCCGGCTCCCTCGACCACACGGCCAACCGCGATCAGCCGCCCACGCCCGTCGCCGCCACCGACCACACCGACATTCCCCGGCAAGCCACCGCCCGCGGGCCCGCCATCATCCAGGTCGCCAACCAGCGCTACCACTACACCGTTGAGCGACACGACACCCTGTCCAAAATCGCCAGCGAATGGCTTGGCGACGCCAACCGATGGCCGGAGATCTGCCGCCTGAACAAACACCGCCACTTCCCCGGCGTCGGCGGCACCCTGCGCGACTGCGATCTCATCTACCCCGGCTGGGAACTTCGCCTACCCGCCGACGCCCGCCCTCCGACGACCGCCGAACCCCCGCGACCACCCAGGCCACCGTCCGACCGGCCGATGACACCGCCCCCATCGGCGAGCGTCGCCCCGGACCCGACCGATCCCGCTGTGCCGCCACCGGCGGCCACGCAGCCTTCGGCAGCCCCGAGCAGCGCCTCGGCAGTGTCGCCGGCCTCCTCACCGACGACCAGCCCCGCCCCGCTGCCCGTCTCACCGACCGACACACCCCATCCCATGCCCAAGACGGATGGACACGGTGTGCAGCTGTCACCCTCCACCTGGCTACCGTGGTCGCTCGCTGCCGCGATCAGTGCTGCCGCGGCGATGGTCTGGCTCCAACGTCGCCGCCGCTACACCGGCAGCCCCGACGAGGACCCGCCAACCGAGCTACCTACACCGGTGGTCCAGATCCGCCGCGCCCTGGCCGCCCAACAACCTACCGTCCCGGACCACGGCAACGACGGCGACGAGCCACCCGCCCATGTACCCGAACTCGCGTCGCTGCCGCCCGGCGCAACCGGCATCACCGGCGACGGCGGCCACGCCGTCGCCCGCGCCGCCCTCGTCGCAGTCCTGGCCACCGGCGGCCCGCACCACCCCGACACCCGCGGGGAAGTCGTGATCGACGCCACCACCCTCATCGCGCTCCTCGGCCCCGACGCGACAGCCCTCCAACCATGGCCGCGGGTGCATGTCGCCGACGGTGTCGATGACGCGCTCACGGCGATCGAGGCCCGGCTACTGCACCGCAGCCGCATCCTCGACGAGCACACCGTGACCGACCTGGACGCCCTGCGTCGGCAAGCCCCCGACGAGGAAGCGCTGCCACCGGTCATGCTCATCACCCAGACCCCGCCCCCCGGTGCGCAGATGCGCGCGAAGACCGCTCTTACCCTCGGCACCGACCTCGGCGTGTCCGCACTTCTGCTCGGTGAGTGGAACCATGGCGTCAGCGTCGACGTCACCCCGCACGGCCACACCACACTCGCATCCGGGCCGGCGACGGAGCCCATCCCACCACGCCTGCCCGTGCTCGACGCCACCACCGCGCTCCAGATCCTCAACACCCTGCGAGAGGCGCAGACCGGCGAACGAAGCGCTCTGGCGTCATCCCAGGAATCCCGCGTGGCCGTGCCACTACAGCAGAGTCGGAACGGCACCGAACCTTCCGGCCAGCACACACCGCTCGCCTCACCGGCACAGACCAACGCCATCAAGGCACGACTGCGGGTGCTCGGGCCTCCGCGGATCGAAGACATCAGCCAGCCCGGCCGGCCACTGCGCGCCAAAGCCCTCGAACTCGCCGTGTTCCTGGCCTGCCACCCCGACGGAGTCACCACCCGCGAGATCGGCGAATACCTCGAACCCGACGCCCGCATCAGCCAAGCCGACCAACGCGTGCACACCAACGCCAGCAACCTACGACACGTACTCGGCCGAGCCAGCACCCACGACCCGAAAAACGCCTACGTCGTGAAAAGCGCCGGACGCTACCGCCTCGACCCAACCACCGTCGACGTCGACGTCTGGACCCTCCGCGACCTGCTGCGCACCGCCACCATCGCCACCGGCCCTCGCCGCCGCGAACTACTCACCACCGCATGCGACCTCTACACAGCGCCACTGGCAGACGGCCAAGACTACGAATGGCTCCAGCCGCACCGGGAAACCGTGCGCCGGTGGGGCATCGAAGCCCACCTGCTGCTGGCAGACGACCTCGTCGACACTGACCCACAGGGCGCATCCGACGTGCTCGACAAAGCCATCGGGCTGGACCGCTACAACGAAGCCCTCTACACACGCGCCATGCGTGTCCGCCACGCCCTCGGCGACGCCGACGGCATCCGCACCCTCCTGCGTGCCCTCACCAAAGCCCTGGCCGACCTCGACGCCGAACCCCAGGACGCAACCATCACACTCGCCAACCAGCTTCGGAGCAACCCCGCCAAGAGGTGAGCATCACCGCCTCCGGCGCGGAGCCGGTCACAGCCTCACACGATTGCGGAGGTTCGGGCAGCGATCAACAGCGGGGGATCGCCATGGCCGCGGTGAGCGGCCCCAGCGGCAGCCGCTCCACCCAGCAGGCCGGGCGGCGCACAGGGAGCCTGACCACAGCGCGGTATCCGGATCTGAGGTCGGCGTACGACCTCGGGCACCCAGCTAGGTACGGCGGAACGTACCCAACCGCCGGGTCCCGCTGGACCCGGTTTCGCTGACGGTGCGTAGCCTTCAAGGCGGAGACGGCGGTTCTCGATGGAAGGGTGATCGGTGGCGCGTACCTGGCTGTCCATACGGGTTGAGCTGGTCTCCGGTCGTGGCATCCACCTATGGCCTCGACCTGGCAGGGTCTTCGCCGCGAGCCGGTCACATACCTTCGCCCAACTGGCTGACGCGATCGATCTGGCGTTCGCCCGCTGGGACCTCGCCCACATGCACATGTTCTCGCTGGCCGACCAGACCCAAATCACGCCGCTTGAGCTCTGGGATGGCGAGGCGCCCGAGGGCAGCACCGACAGCGGCCGGATCAAGCTGAGCCGGCTGGGCGGCGGCGAGCAGTTCGCGTACGTGTTCGACTTCGGTGACGACTGGGCGCACCTATGCACGGTCGCCGAGTCCCGCATCGACCCGCTGGAGATGCTCGGCGGCTTGCCCGCCGAGCCGATGCCGTACTTCGGCTGGGGTGACTTGCCCGACCAGTATGGCCGGCGCTGGGACGGCGACGACGGCGAGTCGCAGCCGCCGAAACCGCCACGCCGACCGCTCGCCGAGCTTCCGCCGCTGCTGCCGTGGTGGGGACCGCGCCAACGCGGACAGTAACGGCCTGCAGGTCAAAGGAGTTGTCGCTCTGAGCTTTTCGGCGACCGGGCTTCCTGACTGCGCTGTGAAATCTCTCGGTGAGTCTGTTCCGCCGTGGTTCCGCCGCTCAACTTTTCAGTACGCACACCGTCAGCTCGTTGCTGTCCCCGATGAGCAGCGCCGGTGGTGACAGGCTTGTGCTGTCAGCACCGGCGCGGGTGTTTCCTGGGATCGGGCAGCTGGTGGGACCTCCCTGCGCGTTGCGGAGTCGGCGGCCGACGAAGACCAGGGCGGGTGCATCTTCACCGGCACCGTCCTCGCCGGCGGGGCGCTCGGATCACCCCGAACGCCCCGACGATCGAGCGCTGGTCAGGCTGACGGAAGCATCCACAACGCCCCGTGGTGGGCGGCGCGCTGCTCGGCGCTCATGAGGGCGAGGAACTGTGGTTGTCGAGCTGATCGACTGACCCGACGACACGACCGCGGCCCCGCCGTGCCGAGCTGCGTGGCGGGCCGCGAGCTTAGCCCGGTTTCCGGGCACCCGCCAACTCATCGCCGCCAGGCACGAGGTCGTCGGCATCAGCCGTAGCCAGACCAACGCCGGGCGCTGCGCAGCGCCGGCGCCGAGGCCGTGGTGGCCGACGTGCTGGACCGCGAGAGCCCCTTCGCCGCCGTACGGGGCGTACGGGCCGACGCGGTCATGCACCAGTTGACGCGAGCTTGGTGCGCGAACGGCGCCGAGCGCGGTTCCCGCTGGTGGCGGCGGCCGGGGCTCTAAGCTCCGCTTCCACAGTTGCAGGTCACCAGCTGCGGCCACCAGGACGACTGGGAGTTCCCTGTCCCACTGGCCGACGCCGACACAGACGCTGCGATCTTCGAAGTGCCAGGCAGACAGAGACGGCACTGAGGTGATCTCAGCAAGGTTGGGGCTGACGGTCGTATAGCAATGTGGTGAGCACGAGGGCACTGCGGGCGATCTCTCCGATGGTCGTCGGGCTGGCGGTGACGTGTTGCAGCGCTTTCCAGCCGCG
>NZ_QGSW01000279.1:0-29414 GCF_003176715.1 Micromonospora sp. S4605 | reverse complement strand
GCCCAGCCCCACCCCGCCGGCGGGCACCGGCCGCGGTTGCGCGTTGCCCGCCTATCCCACCGCCGCCTGCACCGGCGTGCCGGCCGGCTGGACACCGAAGGTGCGGCACCAGGGCGATCTGGTCATCACCCGGGCCGGCACGGTGCTGACCGACCACCTGGTCACCGGGAGCATCCTGGTCCGGGCGGAGAACGTGGTCATCCGCCGGACCCGGCTGTACGGCACGGTCGACAACTTCCTCGGCGACCGCATCCACGGCGGGCTGCTCATCGAGGACTCCGAGGTGGTGAACCCGCCCGGCGAGGAGTTCTCCACCGACCAGCTCTACGCGTTCGGGGTGGCGAACTACACCTGCCGCCGCTGCAAGGTGGTCAACCGGATGGAGGGCTGGCGGATCGGGGCGAAGGAGTACCCGGGTGCCGGGCCGGTGACCATCGAGGACTCGTACGCCCGACTCGCGGTGCCGCCGGGCATGTGCCGGTCCGCGGACCCGCACGGCGACGGCATGCAGGCCTACCACGGGCCGAGCGTCGTCCTCCGGCACAACACCATCGACCAGCGGCTGGACGACTGCCCGACCGCGCCGGTCTTCATCCCGGACCAGCGCAACGACGGCGGGACGATCCGCGACAACCTGCTGGCGGGCGGGGGCTACTCGCTGCGGGCCACCGGCGGCTGGTTCCCGGCGATCACCGGCAACAAGATCGTGCACGACTCGTACGGCTACGGCCCGGTCGACGTGGACTGTCGCAAGGTCGGCGACTGGAGCGGCAACGCCACGGTCAGGTACGACTGGGTCGCCGGCCGCGTGCTCGGCGAGGTGGCCCCGCTCACCCACTGCGGCTGAGCCCGGCACGGCGGGCGGCGGGCGTCAGCCCACCGCCCGCGGCTGTCCGACCGTCCTGAGGTCGCGGACCACGTGCCGTAGCCGGAACCCGAGCACCCCGATGGTGGCGAGCGTGGTGGCCCCGGCGACCGCGAGCACCACCAGGTCGACGGCGCCGACCCGGGCCACCAGCAGGGCCACCGCGGTGACCGCGACGGCGCCGGCCAGCGGCGGTCCCAGCCTTGCCGCGACCGGCAGCGGCGGGATCCCCGACCGGCGCAGCGCGCCGAGGTAGAGCGGCAGGATCACCAGCAGGGCGACCGCGAACTGGGCCGCCGCGGCGGCCTGGAGCCCGCCGAGCACGCCCGCCGCGTACAGGGTGGGCAGGAGCGCCACGAACC
The DNA here is from genome assembly GCF_003176715.1 of Micromonospora sp. S4605. Taxonomy (NCBI): domain Bacteria; kingdom Bacillati; phylum Actinomycetota; class Actinomycetes; order Micromonosporales; family Micromonosporaceae; genus Micromonospora; species Micromonospora sp. S4605. The sequence goes on along the minus strand of NZ_QGSW01000279.1, from coordinate 28,187 downwards.
AGACCACCTGGACGGTCAGCACCACCCGGGTGTCGGCGAGGACCACGAAGTAGTCGTAGCAGAGTTCGAAGAGGATGCGCAGCGCCGCCAGCGGGCCCAGCCAGAGCAGCACCGCCGCGGCCGGCTGCCAGGCTCCGCCGTAGAGGAAGCGGATCAGCGCGTCGGACGCCGCGGCGAGCAGCAGGCACGCCGGCAGGGTGACGGACCCGAGCAGCCCGGCCGCGGAGAGGAAGGACCGGCGCAGCGCCGGCGGGTCGTCCTGGAGCCGGGCCAGCGCGGCCGGCACCACCGCCCGCACCGGCTGGGAGAAGACGGTGACCGGCCAGCTGGCGAGCTGGAGCGCCAGCACGTAGTAGCCGAGCGCGGTCGGACCGAGGGTGGCGCCGACCACCACCCGGTCCAGGTTGGTGGTGGCGAAGACGACGATGCTGGAGCCGGCGAGCGGCAGGCCGAACCGGAGCAGGGCGCGGGCCTTCGCCGGGTCGAATCCGAACCGCAGCCCCTGCGGGGCGAAGGCGAAAAAGAGCACCGCGCCGGCGAGCGAGCCGGCGAGCTGCCCGACGGCCAGGCTCATCGCTCCGTTGCCGGCGAGCGCGAGGCCGATCGACGCGAGCGCGCTGGTCCAGTTCGTCACCAGGTCGGCCACCGTCTTGCGGTCCTGCCGGAACGCGCGTTGCAGCAGCGCCACCGGGGTCGCCACCAGGCCGCTGACGATGACGCTCAGCCCCAGCACCCGGATGACCCCGGTGGAGCCGGGGTCACCGAGCGTACGGGCGAGCAGGGGCGCGCCGAGGTAGAGCGCGGCGTAGACGAGGGTGCTGGTGAGCACCGAGAGGGTGGCCACCGTCGGCGCGATCTCCCGCGGGTCGCCGGGCCAGCGCACGATCGCCAGGCTGACTCCCAGCTCGTTGAAGCTGAGCACCGCCAGCAGCACCACCAGCGCCACCGCGAAGGTGCCGAACGCGTCCGGGCCGAGGATCCGGGCCAGCGCGACCCCGATGGCCAGGGTGCTGAGCCGGCTGACGATGGTGCTCGCCATGCTCCAGCCCAGGGCCCGGGACGCCTTGGCGAACAGGTCGGGCCGCTCGGCTGCCGGGGCGGGGCGGTCTTCGACGCTCACCCGAGCAGCCGCCGGATCCGCTGGCGGGCGGTGGCGGGCAGCAGGTCGGCCAGGCCCTTGTGCGCGGCCACCCGCAGCCCTTCCCGCAGCCGCGTCCGAGTCCCGGGCCGGTCGCGCAGTGCCTCGGCGTAGACCTCGTGCAGGGTCTGGGTGGCCGCCTTCAGGCTGAACCGGCCCAGCACGAGCTGCCGTCCCCAGTCGCCGCGCTCGACGCGCAGCCGCCGGTCGCCGACCAGCTCGCCGAGCTGCGCCGCCAACGGTGCCGGGTCCAGGTCACCGTCGCCGATGCCGTAGAAGCCCCAGCGGAGGAAGTAGTCGATCGTCTCCGGCGCGCAGGTGCGGGAGAAGCCGCGGATGCCGAGCACCACGAGGGGTCGGCCGAAGGCCATCGCCCGCAACGCCGAACCACCCATCCCGAGCGCGATGTCCGCGGCCGCGTACGCCGGTCGGGGGTCGTCCATCGGGCCGGTCAGCACCACCGCCGGCCGGCCGAGCGCCGCGTTCGCCCGCTCCGCCTCGGCCGCCACGTCGGCGTACGAGGGGCCGCCGCCGGTGACCACCAACCGGAGCCGGTCGTCGGCGAGCAGCCGCACCGCTCGGATCGCCCGCAGCACGCCCTCCGCCTTCATGTCCGGTTCGAGCCGGGAGACCACGCCGATCACGATCTCGTCCGGGCCGATGCCGTGGCTCCGGCGGAACGAGTGACCGTCGACCACCGCCGGGTCGTCGACGTCGGTGTTGACCGGCGGCTCGATCAGCGCCGGTGGTGGCCGGAACTCGCCCGCCTCCGCCACCAGTTGGGCGGTGCCGACCACCAGTCCGCCGTAGCGGGGCATCCAGCGCGGGACCCGCATGCCGTAGACCGTGGTGACCACCGGCGTGCCGAGCCGCAGGTGCGGGCCGTAGAACGCGTCGAGGGCCACCGAATACTCGTACGCGTGCACGAGGTCGGCCCGGAAGTCGCGGACGGCCCGGGTCAGCGCGCGGGACAGCCCCGGCCGGACCGGCATCGCCCGCCCCAGCCGTTCGGCCCGGTGCCGTACGGCGATCACCGGCAGTCCCGCCTGCCGGGCGAGGGCCGCCACCGGCCCCGGTTCGTCCCGGTAGTTGCCGAAGATCGCCACCTGGTGGCCCTGGTTCCGGACGCTGACCGCGAGATCCAGGGCGTTGAGCTGACTGCCCCCGAGCTCCAGATGGTGCAGGCCGACGAGCAGTCGCACCCTTTCCCCCCACTTCGCGCGTTGCGGCGCGTGCCGCCGGCCGGTCGGGTCGGCGGACGCGCGAGGCGGCGCGGGACCGGGTGGTCCCGCGCCGCCGGCCGTCAGTACGGAGCGAACACCAGGTCCACCCAGTAGTTCGTGGCCGACGAGGAGGACGGATGCCCGTCCCCGGGACCGTAACGGTAGGTGGCGCCCGAGGCCGGCACGGTCAGCTGCCCGACAGTGCGCGCGCTGGCCAGGCCGTTACCGGTCACCGCGTACTGGCCGACCGTGGTGTGGTAGGAGATGGTGTACTCCTGACCCGCGCTGACCGGCACGACCTCCGGGAAGTACGCGGTCTGCCACCCGGACGCGGTCTCGTCGGTGAAGGTCACCGTGCTCAGCCGGCTGCCACCGGCGGACCAGAGCGATCCGGTGTGGGTGCCGGTGTTGCCCGGTCCCTTGTAGAACCGGACGCCGTAGACCTGCCCGTCGACGGCCGGCACGAACCGCATCCCCACCTCGACCGCGGCGTTGTCGTCCCAACTCGCGGTCTGCGGCACGTCGCTGGCGGAGAAGACCCCGTACGCTCCGGGCGGCGGCGCGCCGGGCTGCCCCACCGGCGGGACCTCCTCGTCGGTCAGGAAGAGCGGATCCACCCAGTAGTTCGTCGACTCGTAGGACTGGTTGGGGAAGCCGCTCTCGCCGTAGCGGTACACGCCGTTGTTGCCGCCCGGCGCCACCAGCGGCCCGACCGTCTTCGTGGTGGCGAAGTACCCGTTGTCGCCCGGGTAGAAGCCGTTGGGCGCGAAGTAGGAGGCCACGTAGTTCGTCCCGGCCGCCACGTCGAGCGGGCTGGCGAAGTACGCGGTGCGCCAGCCCACCGTGGTGGCGCTCGGCACGGTGGCCGTCCGCAGCGGGGTGCCGGCGGCGGACCAGAGCGTCACCGGGTGGTTTCCGGTGTTGCCCGGCCCCTGGTAGAAGCGGACGCCCACCACCCGGCCGTCGACCCGCGGCCGGAACGTCACGCCCAGCTCGACCGCGTTGGCGTCGTTGTGCGCCGGCGTCGCCGGCACCGCGTCGGGCGGCAGGAGGGTGTGCAGGTCGCTGTCGAGCGCGGTGAAGAACGACCAGGTGGCGGTCCCCGACCGGCCCTGCGCGTCGGCGGCGGTGACCGTGGCGGTGTAGCTCGTCGCGGAGTCCAGCGGCGCCGTCGGCGTGAACGTCACCTTCTTCAGGACCGCGTCGTACGCGGTGGACCCGGCGACCGGCGTGTCGCCCCTGGTCAGGGTGAACGACACGGTGGCCGGGTCGAGCGTCTTGGAGAAGACGGCCGAGGGCGTGGCGTCGACCGGTACGTCGCCGGAGCCGTCGGTCGGGGTGGTGGAGGTGACCGCCGGCGGCAGGTCGGCGCTGACCGCGAAGGTCACGTCCACGTAGTAGTTGGCCGCGCCGAACGTCTCGTTCGGGAAGCCGCCCGAGCCGCCGTAGCGGAACAGGCCGTTGCCGGCGCCGGGGGCCGACCGTGGCGCGGTGAGCGGACCGCTGGTCCAGTCGCGGGCGAAGACCCAGTCGTCGCCGGCGTAGTTGCCGCTCGGCGCGAAGTACGACGCGACGTAGCTGACCCCGGCGGTCACCGGCACGGGCGAGCCGAAGGTCAGGGTCTGCCAGCCGGTGGCCGTCTCGTCGGCGAACGTGCCGCTGGCCATCAGCTGGCCGGAGTTGGTCCACAGCCGGCCGAGGTGGGTGCCGGTGTTGCCGGGGCCCTTGTAGAAGCGGACGCCGGTGACGTAGCCGTCGGTCTGCGGGGTGAACCGCACGCCCAGCTCCACCGCGCCGCCGTCGGCCACTGCCGGCCGTTTCGGCACCCGCTGCCCGAAGAGCGTGTTCGGGCCGGTGAGCGCGAACTCCCGGGTGGCCGGTGCGCCCACGTTGACGCTGTCGTCGATCGCCCGGACCCGTACCACCTGGGTGCTCAGCCCCGCGGCGTGGAAGCTGTACGACCAGGCGGTGGTGCCGGTGGCGGGGTGCCAGCTCGCGCCGTCGTCGGTGGAGACCTCCACCCCGGCGACCCGCCCGCCGACGTCGCCGGCGGTGCCGGTGAGGGTCACCTGGCTGCCCCGGGCCACCGTGGCCCCGGCGGCCGGCGCGGAGATCGTCACCGTCGGCGCGGTGCCGTCGGCCGACGCGGTGGTGGGCACCAGGCCGGCCATCAGGGTGGCGGGCTGGACGCCCATGTCGGCGAGGAGGTTCACCGCGGCCTGCTGCATCCGGCTGTCGGTCGGGGTGGCCTGCCCGTCGTGCGCCTCGTCCAGGCCCCAGCTGTACTGGATGGTGCCGGCGCCGAAGACCAGGGCGCCGCTGGCGGCCCGGTACAGGGTGAGGTGGTGGGTGGTGGTGCCCGGCGCGACCTTGTTGCCGAAGTCCTGCAACACCTGCGGCACCTCGCCGGTGGTGGTGGAGAGCCGGATCAGGCCCGGCGGGCGGAAGCCGTTGTCCAGGTCCTCGTCGGACTCGTAGCCCACGGTGTGCGGGGCGAGGGTGGCCGACGTGCCGGCGGGCAGCGAGGTGAGGTTGGTGTGCCGCCAGAGGCGGTAGCGGCCCTCCTCCGCCCGCACCGACAGCGCCAGGTCACCGTCGTTGACCATGAACATGGTGCCCATCAGCTCGTTCTCCGGCCGGCCGCCGTTCGCCGGCGGGCTGAACCGGGGGTCGCGCCAGGTGCCGGTCCACTCGCTGGACGGGTCGATCTTCGCGTTGGCCCAGGTCTCCTTGTAGGTGACCAGGGTGCGGTGGGCGGTGTCGCTACCGTCCTTGCTCGGCTCCCAGCGGGTCTTCCAGTAGACCGAGTTGCCGCTGAAGAAGGCGAGGTGGGTGCCGGCGTCCCGGGCCGCCTCGACGTTCTGCCGGTGCGCGCCGGACCAGTACTCGTCGTGCCCGACGGAGAGGAAGATCTTGTGGTTCCGGATCAGCTGGCCGCGCCGGTCGCTGTCGACGTTCGTGGTGTAGCTGAGGTCGTACCCGTTGCGCTCCAGGAACCGGATCATCGGGTACTCGGCGCCGAAGAGGAAGTCCCGCCGCTCCACGCTGTTGCGGGTGGCGAAGGGACGGTTGTAACTGACCTTGTACGCGCGACCGACCGAGCCGCCGCCGGAGTAGAAGTCGGAACCGCCGTACTTGTTGTAGGCGTGCCAGGTCGCGTCGGAGGTCTGGAAGAAGACGTCGGAGGTGCTGCTGTCCTGCCGGACGACGAAGGTGATGTGGCTGTCGCCGCCGGTGTCGCCGCGTCGCAACCGAGCGATGTAGACGCCGGAGACCGCGGTCGACGGCACGGTCCAGGAGGCGGAGACCGCCCAGTTGCCGCAGTCGAACAGCGCGGTGGTGGCCTCGGTGACGCAGTCGGGCTGGGTCTGCGGCAGTGGCACCGAAGGGCTGACGCCGGTGATCCGGCGGGCTCCGTTGCCGCCGTACCAGCCGAGCCGGTAGATGTCGATGGTGTACGCGGTCGCGTTCGTCTTGATCTTGAAGTCGATCCGCTGGCCGGCGTTGACGCTGATGTCGGTGGCGAATCCCTGGATCGACGGGTCGCCGCTGCCGTCGATGTCCCAGACCGAGGCGGGGGTGCCCGCCTTGCTGTTCTCGCAGACGATCGGGTTGACCACCGGGTTGCACGGGTCGGCCTGCGCCGCGCCGGGGGCCGCCAGGGCGCCCGCCACCACGGCCAGGACGACCGCCACCGCACCCGACCGGCGGGTCACCCACCGCCGACCTCCGGCCACTGTGGACCAAATGGACGCGACGTCGCGGCCGGCACGCCGCTCCTGCTGTCCGTTCACGACGCTGCTCCCTCGGACGTATCCCCACACCGACCCGTGCTCAGCGCCGTCGGGCTGCTACCGTCGGTACGCTCGGCCGGCGGCCAGAGCACCGGTGACCGCGGTGGGCCCGGCTCGTGCGCGCTCGGTCGAGGCACGAGCCTAGCGCCGGCCGGCCCGGCGGCACCCCTGCGACTTTGGCAGTTCTGCGCAACGACCGGTCAGGCTTTTCCACCGGCGGCTCGGCTCGAACGGTCATGGGCCCAGGCGACCTGACCGGTTCGGATCACTCGACGGGCACCCCGCTCGGCCAGGAGGGTGATCACGACGTAGCAGACGGCGGCCGGCGACAGCCATGGGGCGCGTAGCACCACATCGGTCAGCCAGGAACTCCTGCGCGAACGGCGGACCCCGGGCAGCTTGTCGCGCAGGGCGGTGTTGCCGGCCCGGACCCGAACCAGGCGACGCACCAGGTCGCCGGTGCGCCCGGGCGCCGCCACCCGCACCGTCGCCGCCGAGACCACGAGCCGCTCCGGCTCGGTGAAGAGCGAGTCCAGGAACAGGTCGTCGGCGACCTGGTCGGGGAACTGGTCGAACCGCGCCCGCCCCGGCCGGGACAGCGCGATCAGCCCGCGGCCGTACAGGCCGCCGACAACGGCAGGCAGTCGGGAGTGGATGGCGTAGTAGGCGCGTACCGCCGGCGGACGTCCGGCCAGCTCCATCCGGCGCGCCGGCACGGCGGCGAGCGCGCCGGTGCGCTCCAACTCCCGCACCAGCAGGTCGATGCCGCCGTCGGCGAGCACCACGTCGGCGTCGAGGTAGAGGCGCGGGAAGCTCGTCGCGGCGGCGTCACCGGCGTTCAGCGCGGCGGCCTTGCCCGGCTCGGCGAGCTCGACGACGGTGACGCCGCGCCGGCGGGCCACGCCCGCGGTGTCGTCCGTGCAGCCGTTCGGCACCACGATCACCTGGGCCGGATCCGCCACGACGGCGTTGCGCAGCACGCTGTCGAGGCAACGGTCGAGGACCGTGGCCTCGTTGTGCGCGGCGATGACGATGCTGGTCAATCGATTCCCCGGACGGTCGAGGTGCGAACGATGCGGGTCGGGTGGGTGAACCGCCACACCGCCCCGCTGAGGCCCACGAAGAGGGCCAGGCTGATGGCGAAGGTCGTGTAGTAGAGCGAGTCGAAGGTGCCGCCGACCACCACGGCGACCACCTGGGCGGAGACGAGTGCCACGCAGAGGTGGCGGTCCTCCTCACGGGTGGCCCGGCGCAGCGCGATCACGGCCAACGCGACGCTGACCACGTGCACCGCGAGCAGCGCGGCCACCCCGACGACGCCGCCGGTCACCAGCGTGTAGAGCCACTGGTTGTCCAGGATGGTGTCGCGTACCGGGTCGGCGAGCAGCGTCCGGGGCCCCCGGCCCAGCCAGGGCCGCTGGTCGAAGAAGTGCCCCACCAGCTCGTAGTCGTTCGTCCGGCCCTCGATGCTGGGGTCGACCCCGACGTTCAGGAACATCGCCTTGAGGGTGCCCAGCACGCCCGGCTTGAGGAACATGATCGCCATCACCGCGCCGGCGGCGAGGAACATGAACGTGTAGCGCAGCCGCCAGGACCAGATCGGCACCATCACGATCAGGGCGAGCCCGAGCGCCACGATGCCGGTACGGGAGATCGACATCGGGTTCGCCACCGCCGCGAGCATCGCGCAGGCCGCGGCCGACCACCGGTGCCACCGCTTCGGCGCGAACCGGGCCACGTGGATGGCGAACGGCACCATCATCGCCATGACCGCGCTGTACTCGATGTAGTGGACGGTGGTTCCCGCCACCCGGAACTGGCCCTCGTCACCGCGCTGGCCGAAGCCGGCCAGACCGCCCTTGACCTCCAGACCCGGGACCACCAGGTGCGCCGAGACGTCGTACTTGAAGACCGCCTGGATGATGCCGACGATCGCCATGAAGCCGGTGCACCACACGGCCACCCGGAGCACCCGGTTGAGCCGGTCCCAGTTGCGGATCCCGTCGGCGGCGATCAGCGCCACGCCGAGGAACTCGAACAGTTGCAGCATCGCGAAGTCCTGCGCGTTCGCCTCCTGCGTGGGCAGGCCGCGCAACAGTCCGGCGAGGTAGGACAGGAGGTTGGCGACCAGGTAGACGCAGAGCACCCACCGGATCGGCTGCGGCCCCATCAGCAGCAGCGTCGGGTTCAGCCGGGCCAGGCACCACCAGGCGAAGAGCAGCAACGCCACCAGGAGCGCGGGGCGGCCGGCGTAGGTCAGGTTGGGCACGATCAGCGTGCCCGGCAGCACGTAGAGCAGGACGATGGTGAGGCCGAGCAGTGTCGAGACGTCCAACCGGGACCGGTGGCGACGGATGCCGTACGTGCCGTCGGCCAGGAGCGACGGCTCGAGGTCGACGGGGTGGTACCCGACCGCGGTCGCGGTCACGGCCGCTCTGTCCTGCCTCCACGCGGCCAGGTGTTGGAGTGGGAGACCGGCAGCACGACTGTCGCGTCGGCCGACGCCGAGGCCGGGCGGCGGGGATCGGCGTCGGTCCGCAGGGGACGCTCGGCGCCGGGGTGCTCCCGCCGGGGCGGCTGGCCGACCCGGTCACCGGCCGCCGCCTGCGGCTGCTGCGGCGGCACCCGCGGCGCGACCGCCCCGACCGCCGGTCCGGAGCCCACCCGCGCCGCCGTCCCGGCCTGGTTGAGCTGGCCGTCGAACGACGCCGAGGACCCGGGCGCGGAGTTTCCGCCGGCGGGCCGGACAGCACCCTCCCCGGCGGCCGGCGGCGGCTCGGTGGCGGCGTCCGCACGGCGGCGGGCCCGCCGCCGCAGCAGGGCGTCCGCGGCGATCGTCACCCCGGCGGTGAGCAGCAGCCCGGCACCGAGCGCCACCACCATCACCCGCATCAGCTTGGAGTTCTGCACCTCGACCTCGGTGCCGTCGTCGAGCGCGAGCGTCGTGATCAGGTCGCTCTCGGCCACCTGCAGCGAGGCCTGCCGTTCGGCGACCGCCTCCTTGATCAGCGTGAGCATCCGCTGGGCGGTGGCCGTCGCCTGCTCCGGCGAGCTACCCACCGCCTCGATCTCGAACAGCGGCACCCGGTCCACGGTGACGGTGACGTTGTCGGAGAGCCCGTCCGCCACCATCTGCTTCAGCACTGACTGTCTGGTCACATCGATCATCGCGGCGTTGCCCAGCGCCGCGTAACCGAGGTCGAACCAGGGATTCTTGATCGGCTTCTGCCGGCCGTCCGGTCCGGTGACGACCGGCGGCGGGATCAGTTGGATGTGGGCCTTCGCGCTGTAGTCCGGCGGCACGGTCTGACTCGCCACGCCGACCAGGACCAGGGCGATGATCAGCAGCGGCAGGGAGATGCGCCAGCGCCGGAAGAGCAGCTTGGTCATGTCCCAGAGGTCCACTACATCCCCTTGCCGAGGTTCGGGTGAGAAACGAGGGCGCGCCGCGGGTGACACGTGGCGAGACCGGACGTGGGCCGATGCCACGAGCCGAGGCAAGTGTCGCCGTGCCGGCGACACCTTGGCAAGAAAGACAAGCACAACCGGGCGATAGTTCGATCCAGGGCGAGGGATGACATTGCTGACTTACTGAGCGGTCAGTCGTCAGGTTGACAGGCGGCTCAGTACCAACGGGGGATGTTCCGGGTCCCGGATTCCACGATCGTGACGGAGCGACCACCGGTCCCCGTCGCCGTGAGCGGCGACGGCACTGTGGACCGTTGCTGCGGCGCCGGCCGCTGGTCGCCGGAGGGAGCGTCCATGGCAGTGGAACAGGCGCGGGCGGGCCGGCAGGCGAGGGCCACCAACACCAGGCAGGCGCGACGACCACACGTGGCCATCGCCGTGGTCAACCTGCCGGTGGAGAAGGACCGGCGGGTGATCCGGGAATGCCTCGCCCTGGAGAGCGCCGGCTACCGGGTCACGGTCATCTGCCCCCGAGGTGAACGGCGGCTGCGTCACCTGCCCGGCAGCCGGGACACCGCGATCCGGTCGTTCCGCCAGCCGTTCGCCGGCGACGGCGTGCTCTCCTTCGCCGCGGAGTTCGCCTGGGCGTTCCTCTGGGTGGCCTGGCACCTGGCCGTGCTGGTGCTCCGGCACCGGGTGGTCGCCGCGCAGGTCTGCAACCCGCCGGACGTGTTCTGGCCGCTGGCCATGGTGATGCGGGCGACCGGCCGGGGCTGGATCTTCGACCACCACGATCTCAGCCCGGAGCTGTACGCCTGCAAGACCGCCACGCCACGCCCCGTCGTCACCCGGCTGCTGACCTGGTTCGAGCGGCTCTCCATGCGGTTCGCCAGCGAGGTGGTGAGCACCAACGAGTCGTACCGGCAGATCGCGCTCACCCGCGGCAGGTGCCGGCCCGAACGGGTGACGATCGTCCGCAACGGGCCCGCCGCCGGCGAGATCGCCGCCCCCACCAGCGCCGACGCCGCCGGTGACCGGCGGATCGTCTACGTCGGAGTGATCAACGAGCAGGATCACGTGGATCGGGCGGTCCTGGCCGCCGAGCGGCTCACCGCCCGGCGCGGCCGCGACGGCTGGGAGCTGGTCATCGCCGGCGACGGCGAGTGCCTGCCCGTGCTGCGGGCCATGGTCGACGAGCGAGGGCTCGGCGACGTGGTCCGGTTCACCGGTTGGCTTCAGGCTCCGGAGGTCGACGCGCTGCTGCGCGGCGCCACCCTCGGCATCCAGCCGGACGTCTTCAGCGACATGACGAACCTGTCCACCATGGCCAAGACGGTGGAGTACATGGCCCGTGGCCTGCCGGTGGTCGCGGTCGACCTGCTGGAGACCCGCCGCACGGCCGGTGACGCCGGTCGCTACGTCCCCACCGGCAGCGCGGACGAGTTCGCCGAGGCGCTCGACGAGCTGCTCGACGACCAGAGCCGGTTGGCCCGGATGCGGGCGGTCGCGCGAGAGCGGTTCACCTCGGTGCTGGCCTGGGAGCACCAGGCCGCCGCGTACCTCGACGCCTGGCGCCGGGTGGTGCCGCTGCCGGTCGCCACGGCGGCCGCCCAGCCCGCCGACCGGGCGGTGCCCGTCGCCTCTCCCCGCCACTCGTCTTGATCGGCGCGGCGAAGCGGGCCGGGCGAAACCGGCTCCGGCGGCTCGGTCAGGCGCGGGAACTGCGGCGGCGCACTCCCCCACCGCTGCGGTACGACCCGAGCCACCGCGGACCGGGCCTCGTCTACTACCTCAGCCCCGACGACAACAAGCCCAGCGGCGGCATCCGCAACCTCTACCGCCACGTGGACCTGCTCAACGAGTCGGGGGTGCCCGCCGCCGTGCTGCACTCCCGGCAAGGCTTCCGGGCCGACTGGTTCGCCAACCGGACCCGGGTCGCCGCCGCCGGGGAGGTGACGCTCGGCCCGGGTGACCTCCTGGTGGTGCCCGAGTACTTCGGCCCGGGACTGCACCGGCTGCCGGCGCCCGCCCGGAAACTGATCTTCAACCAGAACGCCTACCACACCTTCGCCGAGGTGCCGTTCGACGGCACCCCGGCCGGCGCCCCCTACCGGAACTGTCCCGGCATCGAGGCGCTGCTCACCGTCTCCCGGGACAACGCCGCCCTGCTCCGGCACGCCTTCGGCGACCTCGACGTGCACCTGACCCGGGTGGTGGTCGACGAGCGGGTCTTCCACCCGCCGGCCAGCCCGGCCGGGCGGCGGATCGGCCACATGCCCCGCCGCCGCGCCGCCGAGCAGGAGCAACTGCTGCACATCCTGCGCGCCCGCGGCGTCCTGGCCGGGTGGGAGCTCGTGCCGATCGACGGGCTGACCGAGGCGCAGACCGCCGAGGCGCTGCGCGGCTGCCCGGTCTTCCTCAGCTTCAGCGAACGTGAGGGCTTCGGCCTCCCGCCGGCCGAGGCGATGGCGAGCGGCGCGTACGTCGTCGGGTTCACCGGCCTGGGCGGGCGGGACTTCTTCGACCCCCGGTACTGTGCGCCGGTCGCCGAGGGCGACCTGCTGGGCTTCGCCGTCGCCGTCGAGCGCGCACTACGCCGCTACGAGGAGGACCCGGCAGCCGTCGTCGCGGCCGGCCGGGCGGCAGCCGAGCGGATCCACTCGGCGTACCACCCGGACGGGCTGCGCGCCGATCTCACCGCCGTCTACCGGACCTACCGCAGCCCCGCGGTGCCCGCCTGATCCCGCCGACCGCACGAGGAGCGCACCGCACGTGGCCACCGCCCCGGTATCCGGAACCGACGACGTCGTCGCGGTCGTCGTCGTCACCTACCAGAGCGCCGCCGTCGTGCCGGGTCTGCTGGACTCCCTCGGTCCAGGCCTCGCCGGCCTGCGCTGGCACCTGACGGTGGCCGACAACGCCTCGTCCGACGGCACCGTCGACACGGTCCGGCGGCTGCTGCCCGCGGCACGGATCGTGCAGACCGGCCGCAACGCCGGCTACGCGGCCGGCATCAACGCGGCCGTCGCCGCCGCGGATCCGTTCACCGCGGTCCTCATCCTCAACCCGGATGTCCGGCTCGCGCCGGGCTGCGGCCGGGTCCTGCTCGACCTGTTGCACCGCGGCGGTGACGGCATCGTCGTGCCGGTGGTGACCATGGCCGACGGCCAACCCGAGCACACCCTGCGACGCGAGCCCACCGTGCTGCGCGCGCTCGGTGACGCGGTGCTCGGCGCCGAACGGGCCGGCCGCTTCCGGTTGCTCGGCGAGGTGGTCACCGACCCCGCCAGCTACCGGCGCGAATCGTCGGCGGACTGGGCGGTCGGCTCCGCCATGCTCGTCGGCGGCCGCTGCTGGGCGGCGTGCGCGCCGTGGGACGAGTCCTTCTTCCTCTACTCGGAGGAGACCGACTTCGCGCTGCGGGCCCGCGACGCCGGCTTCACCACTCGGCTGGCCCCGGACGCCCGGGCCACCCACATCGGCGGCGAGTCGCGGGCGGCGCCCTGGCTGTGGCGGCTGCTCACGTTGAACAAGGTGCGCCTCTACCGGCGCCGGCACGGGCGGCTGGCCACTGCCGCGTACTGGGCGGCGATCCTGGTGCGGGAAGTCAGCCGGGCCGCCCTGGGCAGCCCGACCAGCCGGGCGGCGGTGGCCGCCCTGCTGCGCCCGGCGTCGCTGCGGGAGGTGCCCGGCCCGCCGGACGACCGGCGGGTCGCGGTCGACGCCCCGGCCTGAGCCGGCGTGCCGGCGCTGCGGACCGGGCCTCCAGCACGGCGGGCCGACCCTCGACCACGGCGGACCGCGCCTCCAGCACCGGCAGACCGTGCCTCCAGCGCGGCGGGCCGAGCCTCCGGCGCGGCGGGGCGTGCGCCGACCCGGCCCTAACGCCAGCGCTTGACCAGCCCGACCGCGCTGGCGCGGGCCCGGCCGAGCAGCCCCGGCCCGAAGACGATGTCGCGCAGGCTCTCGGGGGTGTCCTCGGCCCGGACGCTGTAGCGCGGTTGCAGCCACGCGCCGGCGCGGGCCGGCCGCCGGTCGCTGGTGAACACCCGGGTGTAGCCGGCCGCCCGCAGCCGGGACAGCACGGCCCGGTCGTACCGGCCGAGGGGGCAGGCGGCCTGGTCGACCGGCTCGCCGGTGAGCTCGGCGATCCGGTCCCGGGCGGTGTGGAACTCCTCGGTCGCCTGCTGCGGGGTGAGGCCGCGCCACGGCCGGTGCCACATGCCGTGGCTGCCTACCGGCATCCCGTGCCGCCGCAGTTCCCGGACGCCGTCGGCGCCCACGCTGCCCGGCTCGCCCAGCCGCCCGGCGATGAGGAAGAAGGTGGCGTTCGCCTGCCGTTCGAGCAGGGCGGGCAGCCCCACCTCCAGGTCCGAGGCGTTGCCGTCGTCGAAGCTGAGCCGGGCCCGCGGCCACGAGACGACCTCGTCGAGGATCGCGTGGAACCGGTCGACGGTCACCCAGTAGCGGTCCTCCCCCGGCTCCAGCTCCCGGCGCGGCCTACCGATCCCGTGGAACAGGATGTTGATCACGCGGTGGTCGGTCATGGCGCTCCTGTGCCGGGTACGACGGGGATCGAGGATCATTCAACCGGCCGCGCTGACCCGGGGCAGTCGGCCGACCGTCCGCATTCCGGCCGCCACCTGACCGGTCAGTACGCGCCGGAGCTGCGGATGACGGCGCTCAGCGTGCGGACCAGGATCGCCAGGTCCATCGTCAACGACCAGTTCTCCACGTAGGACAGGTCCAGCCGGATGGACTCCTCCCAGGACAGATCGGACCGGCCGGACACCTGCCACAGCCCGGTCAGGCCGGGCTTGACCACCAGCCGCCGCCGCATGTCCGGTGGGTAGTTGGCCACCTCCCGGGGCAGCGGCGGCCGCGGCCCGACCAGTGACATGTCCCCCCGGACCACGTTGACCAACTGCGGCAGTTCGTCCAGCGACAGCCGGCGCAGCCAACGCCCGACCGGGGTCACCCGCGGGTCGTCCCGCATCTTGAACAGCTCGCCGTCGGTCTCGTTGTGGTGCAACAGGTCCGCCAGCCGGTCCTCGGCGTCCAGGTACATCGTCCGGAACTTGTAGATGACGAAGAGGCGGCCGTTGCGGCCGACCCGCTCCTGACGGAAGATCGCCGGTCCACCGGCGTCCGGGCTCAGCCGGATCAGCAGGGTGATCGCGGCGAGCAGCGGCGCGGCGAGCACCAGCAACAGCAGCGCCGAGACCCGGTCGGTGACCGCCTTGACGAACCGCGGGCCGCCCTTGAGCCGCGGGTGCTCGACGTGCAGCATCGGCAGCCCGTCGACCGGACGGATGGTGGTGCGGTCCCCGGTCACGTCGACCAGGCTGCTGGCCACGATGAGGGCGACCTCGTCGCGTTCCAGTTGCCAGCCCAGCCGGCGCAGGGCGGCTCCGGCCATCTCGGGGCAGGACAGCACCACGACGGTGTCCGCTCCGGACCGGGCGACGGCGGAGGCCACGTCCTCGAACGTGCCGAGCACCGGTGGCAGCGGGCCGGCCGCCCGCGGCCGCAGCGGATCGGCGACTCCGTACGGCAGGCAGGCGCCGACCACCCCCAGCCCGTGGTAGCGCTCGCGGCGCAGCCTCCTGGTCATCTCGGCGACCGCCACCTCGTGCCCGACCAGGATCACCCGGTGCAGCCGGTCCCCCCGGGCCCACGACCGGTGCAGGCGCTGCCGGACGAGGTACCGCATCGCGACTCCGGCGACGGTGGTCAACGGCATCGCGACCACCACGTAGCCTCGGGCGAGCGGGAAATCGAACGCGAGCGAAACGACGGCCAGCGTGGCGATCAGCGCGAGACCGGACCGGAACACCCGTGCGTACTCGTCATTTCCGACGAATAGATAGCGTGTTTCGTACGCTCGGTTGAGGGTCAGGACGAGTATCCACGCGAATGGGAGAGTAATGGTGAGCCAGAGATGGCCGCGGTTAACCGGCTCGGCCGTTTCCTGGCCGAACCGACCAACCATGGCCGCCGCCGCCGAAACGAGTCCCACCGCCAGGTCGACCAGACACAGAGTGGCGACGTAACGGGACTGCCAGCCACCGCGACCCGGTCGGGCCGGAGCCGGCGAGATCGGCGCCAGGGCGGCGGCGGAGTCGACGACCGGGGCAACCTCCACCGAGTTCACGCAGCCTCCATCGCTCGTCGACCAGCCGTCCGCCGTGCGTCCCTCGTCGGCTTGAAATGGTGCGGTACGCGCAATGAAGCGCAGCCGGAAATGGTCGGCCCGGGAAGCGCCTGTGCGATACCGGCCAATCTGAGGATGGGTGATCCGGGCGCACTTCGCCAGAACAGTTTCGCTTTTACCGGCGCAAAGTCCAGTTGCCGACAACAGAAACCGTGCGGATCGTTGCGTGGGGCACCGACCCGGCTGGCGGCAATGGTCCGTCCAGGTGCCGGAGATCACCCTCGGGGCGCGCCCGGGCCGCACTTTCGGATGGCCGGAAAAGGATGACGGCTCGGCCGCTCGATGTCGGCGCGTGATCGCTTCGCCGACCCCCGATCGGCCGGCTGCCGGCCACGCCGGGACCAACGGCCCGGTGGACGGGACCACCGGCACTGACCCGGCGCCGCGGGTACGGGCAGACTGGAGCCGAACGAAGGAGGACGGCATGACCATCGAATCCGGTGCCCCCGTCGTGGTGGGTGTGGACGGTTCCGCCGCCGCGCTGGACGCGGTGCGGGTGGCCGCGCGGGAGGCGGAGTACCGGCAGCGTCCGCTGCGGATCGTGCACGCGTTCATCTGGCCGCTGATGAACACCCCGCTGGGACCGGTGCCGGGTGGACCGGCCGACGGCGGGCTGCGCAACCAGGCCGAGCGCTACGTCGACGAGGCGATGGCCGAGGCCGCCAAGGTCGCCCCGGAGGTACGGGTCACCGGCGCCGTGGTCGACGGCGCGGCCACTCCGGTGCTGCTGGACGAGTCCCGCGACGCCGCCCTGGTGGTGCTCGGCCACCGCGGGCTCGGCGGATTCGCCGGCCTGCTGATCGGGTCGGTCACCGTGCAGGTCTCCGCCCGGGCGCAGAGCCCGGTGCTGGTGGTCCGGGGCGAGCCGCGGGCCGACGGCCCGGTGGTGGTGGGCGTGGACGGTTCCGACCTGTCCACCGAGGCGGTCGGGTTCGCATTCGAGGAGGCGTCCCGGCGGGGTGCCCCGCTGGTCGCGGTGCACGCCTGGCTCTACCCGACGCCGGTCGGTCCGGGTGAGATCCTGCCGCTGGTCTACGACGTCGAGGCGTTCGGTGACGAGGAGGAGCGCGTGCTCGCCGAGTCGCTGGCCGGCTGGTCCGAGCGCTACCCGGACGTGCCGGTGCAGCGCCGGCTGGTGCGGGGTTCACCGGCCCGGGCGCTGATCGAGGAGTCCAGGACCGCGCAACTGGTGGTCGTCGGGGCGTACGGCCGGGGTGCGCTGACCGGGTTGCTGCTCGGGTCGGTCAGCCACGCGGTGCTGCACCACGCGCACTCGCCGCTGGCGATCGTGCGACGGCGGCGTACCGCCGACGGGTCCTGATCCCTCGCGCGCCCGCGCCGGCCGGTCCCCCGGCCGGCGCGGCGGCGCGCCCGGCGGCGGGTACGGGGAAACCTCGACCGGCCGCGGGCCGCGCCCGGACAATGACCTGATCGAGGACCTGGAGGGCAGATGAACCGACCTGTCGTGGTGGGAGTGGACGGCTCCCCGTCGAGCCTGGTGGCGGCGGAGCACGCCGCGCAGGCGGCGGTGGGCCGGGGTCGGCCGCTGCACCTGGTGCACGGCTACCTGCACCCGCTCGGATACGGCGTGCCGCTCAACCCGTACGACGTGGGCATCCCGGCACCGACCGAGGAGGCGCAGAAGATGTTGGCGCAGACCGCCACCGATCTGGTCGGGCGCTGGCCGGGGCTGACCGTCGAGGCACGCCAGGTCGCCGGCGGGCCGGGGGCCACGCTGGTCGAGGAGTCGAAGCGGGCGGAACTGGTGGTGGTGGGCAGCCGGGGCCACGGCGGTTTCGCCGGACTGCTGCTCGGCTCGGTCGGCAGCCAGGTCGCCGCGCACGCGCACTGCCCGGTGCTGGTGGTCCGGCCCGCCGAGCAGCCGGTGCCGACCACCGGGCCGGTGCTGGTGGGGGTGGACGGATCCGAGTCGGCGGAGCTGGCCGTCGGGTACGCCGCCGACGAGGCGGCCCGCCGGCAGGCCGGCCTGGTGCTGGTGCACGTCGCGCCGGACGGGGACCCCACCGCGCCGCCGGAGCTGGGCGACCTGCTGGCCACCGCCGCCGCAGCGGTGCGCGGCAGCCATCCCGGAGTGGCCGTCGAGGAACGTGTGCTGCGCGCGGCCGGCCCTGGGCAGGCCCTGATCGACGCGAGCCGGGACGCCGCCCTGGTGGTGGTCGGCTCGCGGGGCCGCGGCGGGTTCACCGGCATGCTGCTCGGGTCGGTCAGCCAGGCCGTGGTGCAGCATGCGCACTGTCCGGTGCTGGTCGCCCACCCCTACGGCCACGCCCGCTGACCGAGGCACGGCACCCCGGGACCACACCGCCCCTGACGGCGTGGCCTCGGGGGGTACGTGGTTGTCGGTCAGCCGTCGGCTCGGCCGAGCAGGTCCTCGAAGCTGGTGGTGAGGGCAAACGGGTCGGCCGGGCCGGTGGAGACCGGCCGCCGGTGGATCTGTTCGGCCAGTTCGGCGGCGGCCCGGTCGATCCGGCGCCGCAGCGCCCCGTCGGCCGCGCCGCCGGACCAGTCCTCCGGAGCGGCGAAGACCGCCGTCGGCACCACCACCGCGTGCAGGTACGCGAACAGCGGCCGGAGCGCGTGCTCCAGGGCGAGCGAGTGCCGGGCCGTGCCACCGGTCGCGGCGACCAGCACCGGCCGGTCGGCCAGGGCCTCGGCGTCGACCAGGTCGAAGAACGACTTGAACAACCCGTTGTACGACGCGTTGAAGATCGGCGTGACGGCGATCAGCCCGTCCGCCCCGGTGACCGTGTCCAGTGTCGCCCGCAGCGACTCCGACGGGAAGCCGGTGAGCAGGTGGTTCACCACGTCGTGGGCGTGCTCGCGCAGGTCGACCGGGTGCACGTCGACGGCCTCTCCCCGCCCGGCCAGCGCGTCGCGGGTGGCCGCGGCGAGCTGGTCGGCGAGGAGCCGGGTCGACGACGGCTGGCTGAGGCCGGCCGAGACGACGGCGAGGGTGCGACGGTTCATCGGGCCGCCCCGGGGGCCTTGCCGGTGACGTCGTCCACGGCGTGCACCGTGCCATCCTTGGCGCCGCCCGCCGCGGCGACCAGCGAGGCGTGCGTGGGCGCCTCCGGCACGTGCGCCGGACGCAGCGTGTCGAACTCCTTGCGCAGCACCGGGACCACCTCCTCGCCGAGGATGTCGAGCTGCTCCAGCACCGTCTTCAGCGGCAGGCCGGCGTGGTCGATCAGGAACAGCTGCCGCTGGTAGTCCCCGACGTAGTCGCGGAAGCCGAGGGTCCGGTCGATGACCTGCTGCGGGCTGCCCACGGTCAGCGGGGTCTGCGCGGTGAACTCCTCCAGCGACGGGCCGTGCCCGTAGACCGGCGCGTTGTCGAAGTACGGCCGGAACTCGCGGACCGCGTCCTGGGAGTTGCGGCGCATGAACACCTGCCCGCCGAGCCCGACGATGGCCTGGTCGGCGGAGCCGTGGCCGTAGTGCTCGAAGCGCTGCCGGTAGAGCCCGACCATCCGCTGGGTGTGCTCCTTGGGCCAGAAGATGTGGTTGGCGAAGAAGCCGTCCCCGTAGTAGGCGGCCTGCTCGGCGATCTCGGGGCTGCGGATCGAGCCGTGCCAGACGAACGGCGGCACGCCGTCGAGCGGGCGCGGCGTCGCGGTGAACGACTGCAACGGGGTGCGGAACCGGCCCTTCCAGTCCACCACGTCCTCGCGCCAGAGCCGGCGCAGCAGGTCGTAGTTCTCGATCGCGAGCGGGATGCCGTTGCGGATGTCCTGCCCGAACCACGGGTAGACCGGGCCGGTGTTGCCGCGACCCATCATCAGGTCCACCCGGCCGTCGGCCAGGTGCTGCAGCATCGCGTAGTCCTCGGCGATCTTCACCGGGTCGTTGGTGGTGATCAGGGTGGTGGCGGTGGAGAGCAGTAGCCGGGACGTCCGGGCCGCGATGTAGCCCATCATGGTGGTGGGCGACGAGGGAACGAACGGCGGGTTGTGGTGCTCGCCGGTGGCGAAGACGTCGAGGCCGACCTCCTCGGCCTTGAGCGCGATGGTCACCATCGCCTTGATCCGCTCATGCTCGGTCGGCTCCCGACCGTTGGTCGGGTCGACCGTGACGTCGCCGACGGTGAAGACTCCGAACTGCATGACCAGCTCCTCGCGTTGTCCGCCGGGGCCGGCGTGGCACCCGGACGCACCCCACAACATATTTGACGAGTCAACTATTCCGCCGGCGGTGGGGTCGGCGGTGGCGGGCGTCACGTCGGCCCACGCCTCGGAGCCTCGTCAGCGCTTCCCAGGTACCTGACGGAAGATGTCAGCCTTGCCCGGCAGGATGACCCGCATGAGCGAACGCGCCACGGGCGGCTTCACGCTGGACAGCTGGAACGAGGAACCGTACGACGAGGCCGGCGGCGGCACGCTCGCCGAGGCCCGGATCACCAAGTCGTTCACCGGTGACCTGGTCGGCACGAGCGTCACCCGGATCCTGATGTGCCGCACGCCGGTCGAGTCCTCCGCCGCGTACGTGGGGTTCGAGCGGTTCACCGGCACCCTGGCCGGGCGCCGGGGCAGCTTCGTGCTGCACCACACCGCGGGCAGCGACACCGAGACCGGGTCGCGGCTGTCCTGGACGGTGGTGCCCGACTCGGCCACCGACGAGCTGCGCGGTCTGCGCGGCGGCGGGCAGATCGTGGTCGGCCCGGACGGCGGCCACACCTACCAGCTGGACTACCTGCTCGACTGACACCCACCGGTGCGAGCGGTGGCTGACCGCGCCGGCGGTCAGCCACCGGCGACCGAGGGCAGCACCTGCACCTCGGCCGCGTCGGGCACCGGGGCGTCCAGCCCGCCGAGGTGCCGGCAGTCCTCCCCGTCGACGTAGACGTTGACGTAGCGGCGCAGCTCGCCCCGCTCGTCGCGGATCCGTCGGGCCAACCGGGGCCAGGAGCCGGCCAGGTCGTCGAGGACGGCCCGCAGGGTGCCCGACGCGGCCACGGTCAGCCGGCTCGCGCCCCCGGCCTCGCCGCGCAGCGGGCCGGGCACCAGCACGGTGACCACGTCACACCTCCGCGGCCCGGACGCAGAGCACGTCGGGCAGGTGCGCGGCCACCCGGGACCAGGAGTCGCCCTCGTCGCGGCTGGCGTAGACCTCGCCGGAGCGGGTGCCGAAGTAGACGCCGCCGGGGGTGGCGTCGTCGGCGCACATCGCGTCGCGCAGCACCGCCGGATAGAACGGCCCCTCCGGCAGGCCGGTGCTCGCCGGCTGCCAGGTGGCGCCGGCGTCGGACGAGCGGAAGACCCGGCAGCGCCGGTCGGCCGGGAAGCGCTCGCTGTCGGCGGCGAGCGGGAAGGTGAAGACCGAGTCGGGGCGGCCCGGCAGGCTCACGATCGGGAAGCCGAAGTCGCTGGGCAGGCCGTCGGCGATCGACGACCAGGTGCGCCCGTCGTCGTCGGAGCGGTAGACGCCGTGGTGGTTCTGCGCGTAGAGCCGGTCGGGGCTGCCGGCGTCCCGGGCGACCTTGTGCACGCACTGCCCGAACTCGGGCCACTCGTCGGGCAGGAAGTAGGCCCGGATGCCCGTGTTGCCCGGCGCCCAGCTGGCACCGCCGTCGGTCGACCGGTAGACACCGCCGGTGGACATCGCCACCAGGAGCCGGTCGGCGTCGCCGGGATGCGGCAGCACGGTGTGCACCGCCTGGCCGCCGAAGCCCGCGCCCCACTGCTCGCGGTGCGGGTGCTCCCAGAGCGCGCGGACCAGCTGGTAGCTGATCCCGCCGTCGTCGGAGCGGAACAGCGCGGACGGTTCGGTGCCGGCCCAGACGACGTCGGGCTGGTCGGCGCCGGCCGGGGTGAGCTGCCAGACCCGGCCCAGGGTGGCTCCGGTGTCGGCCGGGAAGGCCACCGGTGCCTCGTCCGGCTCGTGCCAGGAGGCGCCGAGGTCGTCGCTGGTGGCGACGCTGGGGCCGAAGTGCGAGCTGGTGGTGCCGGCCAGCAGCCGGGGCGTGGCCCGCCGGGTGTCGATGGCGACCGCGTAGACGCCGGTCATCGGAAAGTGCGGGCCGCTCACCTCCCAGCTGCGCCGGTCGTCCGTGCTGGTGGCGAGGAACAGCCCCTTCGCCGTCCCGATTGCGAGCAGTGTGGCCATCGCCCCTGTCCTCCGTCTCTCGGCGAGCGCGTGCGGCGTGATTATCACCACACCCACCGACAGAACCGCCAGAGCGCGCCGCGGCCGGGCTTCGCCGGGTTCAGCGGCGGGTGCGCGGCACGTGCCGGCGGTAGGCGCTCACCGTCGGGTCGCCGGCGATCCAGAACCGCCACGGCACGTCGTGCGCGCCGGTGACCCCGACCCGCGGCCCCGCGGCCACCGCGTCGGCCGGCACCGGGGCGTCGCCCGGGCGCAGCCGGACCGGCCCGTCACCGAGCAGGTGGGTGCCGTAGGCCGAGCGGTCGATGCCGAGCGCCGCGCAGAGCCGGGCCGGCCCGCGGGCCAGGTCGACGTCCCGGCGTACGGCGGGGCGCCGGGCCCGGGCCACCGCCAGCCCGTCGACCACCTCGCCGGCGCGCAGCAGCACGGCGGCCGCCTCTCCCGCCGGCCCGGTGACCACGTTCACGCACCAGTGCATGCCGTAGGTGAAGTAGACGTAGGCGTGCCCGGCCGGGCCGAACATGACCGCGTTGCGCGGGGTTCGCCCGCGATGGGCGTGCGAGGCGGGGTCGCCGGCGGTCCCCGCGTACGCCTCGACCTCGGTGATCCGGACGGTCACCCCGCCAGCGGTCAGCCGGCAGCCGAGCAGCCCGCGGGCCGCCGGCAGCACCGGGCCGGCGAGCAGATCGGCGAGATCGGCGAGATCGGCGAGCCCGGCCGACTCGGCCCGGCCGGCCGGCTCGGCGAGGCCCGCCGGCCGTCGGTCGGAGTGCGCCATCACGGGTCCGACCCTATCCGGCCGTCCCGCCGGCCGCCCGGGCCGCTGCCTGGCCCCGGCTCGCCCTGGGGCGCCGTCCACCCCGGCTCGCCCTGGGGCGCCGTCCACCCCGGCTCGCCCTCGGGCGCCGTCCACCCCGGCTCGCCCTCGGGCGCCGTCCACCCCGGCTCAGCCTGGGGCGCTGTCCACCCCGGCTCGCCTTGCGGCGCTCTGTCCATCCCGGCGGATTAAATAAGATGTTGAAAACGGGTCGTTGATGTGATGGGGTCGGGGCATGACCGAGGACGTCTTCACCGCACCCGACGCCGGCCGCGCCCGCGCGGAGCGCACCTACGCCGCCCTGCACCGGATCGCCGAGCGGCACGCCGACACCGAGGCTCGCCGCCGGCGGCACACCAACCCGTACCTGCCGGATCCGTACGAGGCGATCGCGCTGGTGACCGCGTTGGCGGCCGGCGGCGCCGAGCCGGAGCCCGGCGAGGAGCCGGTCGACGACGGCGACCTCACCGCGGCGCTCACCCTGCTCCCGCACCTGCGCGCCGAGGTCGACGCGTTGGAGGCCGGCCTGCTGGCGCTGGCCCGCGGCCGTGGCCTGACCTGGCAGGCGATCGCGTACGGCCTCGGCCTCGGCAGCGCCCAGGCGGCGAAACAACGATTCGAACGCGTCTCCGCCCGCACCGCCCCGACCGACTGATCGATCGTCTGCCGCTTGGCAGGGGCCGGCGATGCTCCCGGCCCTGCTGAGCAGCATCCGATCGCCGGGTCGCCGGCGGGTACGGCGGTGCGCCGGTGGTTCGGGGAGACTGGGGCAGACTGTGCCAGGGTCGATCGGCGGGAGGGGCGATGGAGCGGGCGGAGATGCTGGCGTACTGCCTGGCGAAGCCGGGTGCCTGGCTGGACCAGCCGTGGGAGGGCGACGAGGTGGTCAAGGTGGGCAGCCGGATCTTCGCGTTCCTCGGCTCGCCGGCCAACCCGCCGACGATCGGGGTGAAGTGCGGCCCGAGCCGGGAGGTGGCCGACGAGTGGCTGCACCGGCACCCCGACGACGCCCGGGTGATGCCCTACATCGGCCGGTCCGGCTGGAACACGCTGCGACTGGACGGCAGGATCGACGACGAGGAGCTGACCGAGGCGGTCGACGCGTCGTACGACGCGGTGGTGGCCAAGCTCCCGAAGCGGGAGCGGCCGACGGCCTGACCCGGGCCGGTACCGTGCCGGGCCACGCCGACCACGCCGAGCTGGGCCTTGCCGGATACGTCGGGGGGAACTGCCGCCCGGCGAGCCAGCACCGAGGCGGCAGTCCCCCGACGGGGAGTCAGCGAGGGACGACGCTCTCGGCGGCCCACTCCCGCCAGCCGGCCAGCTTGTCCGCGGCGGCGGCGAGCTGGTCGGCGACCGGCCCGGGGCCGGTGGAGCCGGGCGTGGTCCGGGCCGCGAGCGCGGAGCGGACCGAGAGCACGTCGCGCACCGACGGGTCGAGGTGCTCGCTCACCGCGGCCAGGTCGGCGTCGGAGACCTCGTCGAGCGCGCAGTCCCGGGCCACGCAGAGCGCCACCAGCCGGCCGGTGATCTCGTGCGCGTCCCGGAACGGCACGCCCCTGCGCACCAGCCAGTCGGCCACCTCGGTGGCCAGCGAGAACCCGACCGGCGCGGACGCGACCAGCCGGTCCACCCGGACCGTCATCGTGGCGATCATGCCGGCGAGCGCCGGGAGCAGCAGTTCGAGGGTGTCGACCGCGTCGAAGGCCGGCTCCTTGTCCTCCTGCATGTCCCGGTCGTAGGTCATCGGCAGGCCCTTGAGCATGGTGAGCACGCTCATCAGCCCGCCGACCAGCCGGCCGGACTTGCCCCGGGCCAGCTCGGCGATGTCCGCGTTCTTCTTCTGCGGCATGATCGACGAGCCGGTGGCGAAGGCGTCGTCCAGCTCGACCCAGCCGAACTCCTGCGAGGTCCAGAGCACCACCTCCTCGCCCAGGCGGGACAGGTGCACCCCGATCATCGCGGTGACGAAGAGGAACTCGGCGACGAAATCCCGGTCGGCCACGGCGTCCATCGAGTTGGCGAAGGACGTGCGGAACCCCAGCTCCTTGGCGACGGCGACCGGGTCCAGCGGCAGGCCCGAGCCGGCCAGCGCACCCGCGCCGAGCGGACTGACCGCCGTGCGGTGGTCCCAGTCGCGCAGCCGCTGCAGATCCCGCAGCAGCGGCTGGACGTGCGCGAGCAGCCAGTGCCCGAAGGTGACCGGCTGGGCGTGCTGCAGGTGGGTCATGCCGGGGGCGGCGGTGTCCACGTGCCGCTCGGCCTGCTCGACCAGCGCCTCGGCCAGTTCGACCAGCCGCGCGGCCACGCCCCGGGCGTGGTCGCGCAGGTAGAGCCGCAGGTCGGTGGCGACCTGGTCGTTGCGCGACCGGCCGGCGCGCAGCTTGCCGCCGAGGCTGCCGAGCCGCTCCAGCAGGCCGCGCTCCAGCGCGGTGTGCACGTCCTCGTCGTCGACGGTGGGGCGGAACTCCCCGGAGGCGCAGGCCGCCTCCAGGTCGTCCAGGGCGGCCAGGATCCTGCCCAGTTCCTCGGGGTCGAGCAGGCCGGCGCCGGCCAGCACCCGGGCGTGCGCCCGGGAACCGGCGAGGTCGTACGGCGCCAGCCGCCAGTCGAACTGCACGCTCACCGACAGCCGGGCCAGGGCCTCGGAGGGGCCGCCGGCGAACCGGCCGCCCCAGAGGCTGGTGCGGTTGGTGGCGGCACTGTTCTCGGTCAGGCTCTTGTCGTCCACCCCACCCATTGTGGTGCTCACGATCAGGCGCCACCCAGCCGGGCGTCCCGGGCCGCCGCCATCCTGCTCGGCAGGCCCCACAGCTGCACGAAACCCTTGGCCAGGGACTGGTCGAAGGTGTCGCCGGTGTCGTAGGTGGCCAGGCCGAAGTCGTAGAGGCTGGCCTCGGAGCGCCGGCCGGTCACGGTGGCCCGGCCGCCGTGCAGGGTCAGCCGCACCTCGCCGGAGACGTGCTGCTGGGCGTCGTCGATGAACGCGTCCAGCGACCGCTTCAGCGGCGAGAACCACAGGCCGTCGTAGACCAGCTCGCCCCAGCGCTGGTCCACGCTGCGCTTGAACCGGGCCAGGTCGCGCTCGACGGTGACCGCCTCCAGCTCCTGGTGGGCGGTGATCAGCGCGATGGCGCCCGGCGCCTCGTACACCTCGCGGCTCTTGATGCCGACCAGCCGGTCCTCGACCATGTCGAGCCGGCCGACGCCCTGGGCGCCGGCGCGCCGGTTGAGCTCCAGGATCGCCTGGTACGGGGTGACCGTCTCGCCGTCCACGGCGACCGGCACGCCGGCGTCGAAGGTGATCACGACCTCGTCGGGGTCGCGCTCCTGGGCCGGGTCCGAGGTGTACGAGTAGAGGTCCTCGATGGGGCCGTTCCAGATGTCCTCGAGGAAGCCGGTCTCCACCGCGCGGCCCCACAGGTTCTGGTCGATCGAGTACGGCGACTTCGCCGACACGTCGATCGGCAGGCCCTTCTCCTCGGCGAAGGCGATCGCCTTGTCCCGGGTCCAGGCGAAGTCCCGGGCCGGCGCGATGATCTTCAGGTCGGGCGCGAGCGCGCCCAGACCGACCTCGAAGCGGACCTGGTCGTTGCCCTTGCCGGTGCAGCCGTGCGACACGATCGTGCCGCCGTACTTCTTCGCGGCCGTGACCAGGTGCTTGACGATCAGCGGCCGGGACAGCGCGGAGACCAGCGGGTAGCGGTCCATGTAGAGGGCGTTGGCCCGGATCGCCGGCAGGCAGTACTCGGCGGCGAACTCGTCGCGCGCGTCGATCACCTCGGACTCCACGGCGCCGCAGTCCAGCGCGCGCTGCCGGATGACGTCGAGGTCCTCGCCGCCCTGCCCGACGTCGACCGCCACCGCGATCACCTCGGCGCCGGTCTGCTCGGCCAGGTACGGGATGGCGACGGAGGTGTCCAGCCCTCCGGAATACGCCAGGACGACCCGCTCGGTCATGGTGTGGTGCTCCCTTCAACGTTCTCTTCCCGGCGGGCCCAGCCGGCGAGCTTCTCGCCGAGCGCGGCCCCGCCGACGGCCTCGCGGGCCACGACGAGGATGGTGTCGTCGCCGGCGATGGTGCCGACGACCTCGGGCAGGCCCGCTCGGTCCAATGCGCTGGCCAGGTAGTGCGCCGCGCCCGGCGGGGTGCGCAGCACGGCGATGTTGCCGCTGGAGTCGACCCCGTTGAGCAGCTCGCGCAGCAGCCGCACCAGCCGGGCCGGAGCGGCCTCGGCCTCGCGCAGCGGCCGCTGGCCGTCCTCGGGGATCAGGTAGACGGCCCGCCCGTCGCCGCCGCGGACCGTGACCGCCCCCAGCTCCTTCAGGTCCCGGGAGAGGGTGGCCTGGGTGACCTGGATGCCGTCGCCGGCGAGCAGGTCGGCCAGTTCGGTCTGCGAGTGGATCGCCTTGTCGCGGATCAACTCGACGATGCGGCCGTGCCGGGCGGCGCGGGTCAGCGGGGCGGTCATCGGTTCTCCCTGGTCGCGGTGGCGCCCGGCGCCGCCGCGTCCGGTGCCGCGGCCGCGGCCTGGAGGAGGAACGTGAGCAGCGCCTTCTGGGCGTGCAGCCGATTCTCCGCCTGGTCGAAGACGGCGCTGCACGGGCCGTCGAGCACCTCGTCGGTGATCTCCTCGCCCCGGTGCGCGGGCAGGCAGTGCAGCACGATCGCGTCCGGCGCGGCCTGGCCGAGCAGCTCGGCGTTGACCTGGTACGGCCGGAACGGGGTGATCCGGTCCAGCCCGTCGTCCTCCTGGCCCATCGAGGTCCAGGTGTCGGTGGCCACCACGTCGGCGCCCTTGACCGCCTCGGCCGGGTCGGTCAGCACGTTCACCGAACCGCCGGTGCCGGCGGCGATCTCGGCGGCCCGCGCGACCACCGCCGGGTCGGGGGCGAAGCCGGCCGGGCCGGCCACCCGTACGTGCATCCCGGCGGTCGTCCCGGCCAGCAGGTACGAGTGGGCCATGTTGTTGGCCCCGTCGCCGAGGTACGCCAGGGTGCGCCCGGCGGTGCCACCGCACCGCTCCCGGACGGTGAGCAGGTCGGCCAGGAGCTGGCAGGGGTGGAAGCCGTCGGTGAGCGCATTGACCACCGGCACGCTCGCCCCCGCCGCCACCTCGGCGATCCGGTCGTCGCCGTGGGTACGCAGCACGATCGCCGCGACGTAGCGGGACAGCACCCGCCCGGCGTCGGCCAGGGTCTCGCCCCGGCCGAAGTGGGTGACCTGGGTGTCCACCACCAGCGGGTGGCCGCCCAGCTCGGCGATGCCGGCGTCGAAGGAGATCCGGGTGCGCAGGCTCTGCTTGTCGAACAGCACCGCCACCGACCGCGGCCCGGCCAGCGGCCGGTGGGCGAACCGGTCCGCCTTCATCCGCGCGGCCAGGTCCAGCACCGCCGACTGCTCGGCGGGGGTCAGGTCGTCGTCGCGCAGGAAGTGCCGGGGGCTCATGGGGTGGTCTCCGGGGTGTTC